>CALCYA010000075.1 GCA_937906165.1 uncultured Bacteroidales bacterium
GGATTTAAGGCAAACGAAACAACAAAAAGCCTTTTCAGCCTCAAATACAAGAGAACCTTAGACAAGAGTCACCGCCTTCACCTCTATGGGATGATTGAGGAACAACGACGCCTGGTCGCCGAACTTTCCGTCAGACTCTGTTGTACAGAAGAGTGTATTGCCGTGCTTTGTACAGAGGGCATCCATTTCGGGATGGTTCTTCAGGTACTGCTCGAGAGACTCGGCAACCGCTGCACCTTGGGTGATAAGCTTGACGTTTTCAGGTGTGTACTTACGTATCTTCTCAAAAAGGATGGGATAATGCGTGCAACCCAGGATTATCGTATCGATCTCCGGGTCACGGGCGAGCAACCTCTCTACGTGGCGTTTCACAAAATAATCTGCACCGTCGCTGTCGTATTCATTGGTCTCGACAAGTGGCACCCAAATGGGGCAGGCCTCACCCGTCACCTCAATATCAGGGAAGAGTTTACGTATCTCCAACGGATAAGAGTGTGACCTTATTGTACCTTCTGTGGCAAGCACACCCACATGGCGGCTCTTCGTAGCATCACCGATGCATTCCACAGTAGGACGTATGATGCCTAGAACCCTACGGTTAGGATCAAGCGATGGAATGTCGACCTGCTGTATTGTACGCAAAGCCTTGGCCGAAGCTGTGTTACAAGCCAATATAACAAGCTGGCACCCCTGCTGGAAAAGATAACGCACTGCCTGACGTGTGAACTCATATACGACATCGAAAGAGCGCGTACCATAAGGGGTACGGGCATTGTCACCCAGATAGATATAATCATATTGAGGCAACCGCTTACGTATCTCGTCATAGATTGTCAGACCACCATAGCCGGAATCAAAGATTCCGATAGGGCCGGCATCCTTTGAAAGCTGCAAAAAATCACTCATTGCTGACAGTTTATTATAATCACGTTATTTCTTTTCTTCCTTATCTTCTACCGATTCTACAACTGAATTTATGGAATCGGCGAGAGAATCAGTAGCCACTGTTATGCTGTCCGATACAGCCTCAATCGGGTCTACAGCAACGGAGATACTGTCTGTAGCAACCTTTACTGAGTCAGTAGCAACTGTGACGACATCCGTTGCCACCTTTACAACATCAGTAGCTACAGGAGGTTCCACATCCTCGGCACACTCTGTTACCTCGGGCTTCTCTATCACAGGGTTCAGAATCTCATCAATGACAGCGTCAGTTATCTCCACCCCAATATTAGGATTCACATAACGGAGCTTTACTTCATCGCTGTTGATGGCGTATGCCAAATCCTTGCGCAGACATACCTTTTCAAGCGCGGCATCAACCGTTGCATTATGCGGTGACAGGAGCGAATCCTTTGCCTGCTTTAGCCACTGTTTCAGCTGATCGCGGAAAAGCACGCTGTTATCGACCATCTGCTGCAGTTCTTTCTGCCTTTTGCGTAGAATCAGTTCAGGAAAGTCCTGCTGACCATCAAGAAAGGCCACATATTTGCGTGTAAGTTCTTGCTCGTTGCGTTCAATCTCCGCATCGCAACGCTGCTTTAGGAGTTCATACTCAGCGATGGACTCACGATAGCCGGGAACACTCTCAAGAGCCTCGCTATGGCTGTAAAAGGCAAACTTGTTCTGTGCCACCGACAAGAGGGGGAACAACAATAGAATCAACAATATCTTGCGCATATCAACAAAATCTTTTAGAGACAGGGCACGCAGCCCGACAATCTAAACAAATAGAGGGGGATTTAAACCATCCCCCACTATTATAATTCAAACATAATTACTTTGCGGGAACAGCGTTTGCCGGAATACCGAGCTTTGTGCGGAGCTTTGCTGTAACGTCCTCACAGAGAGTCTTGCTGATGTAGGGGACACCACCTGCAAGGTCAAAGATGCATACATAACCACCGTCACGGCCTACTGCATCAAGAGCATCACGGAGCTTGCCCTGGATAGCAATCATCTCCTGCTGCTCTGCCTGAGCAAGAGACTGCTGCAACTCCCGGCTTGCCTCCTGAAGGCGCTGCTCCATCTGAAGCAACTCCTCATAACGACGCTTGAGGATATTCTCGGGAACTGAATCCTGCTGGAGCTTCTCAAACTCTGTGCCCTTCTTCTCGAGCTCAGTGCGCATAGCATTGAAATCGTTTGTGTATGTTTTCTCAAGGTCCTGAAGCTTCTTCTGGGCCTTTGAGAACTCAGGCATCAACTGAATCAACTCTGCAGAGTTCATATAACCGAACTTCTGCGCAAGCATGCTCATTGGAGCAAGCAACATAATTACAATCAAAAACTTTTTCATTTTCTTAAAATTTTATATTAAACATTTGATTATTCGCATTTTAATCGGCATAGCCGAGCTTTGTAAGCACCTCGCCGCTGATATCGATTGAAGGAGAGGCATAGATTATGCTCACTGCAGAAGCACGGTCAATGACCATTGAGTACTTCTTTACCTCACATATCTCTTTTACCGCATTGTATATCTCGTCCTGGATTGGTGCCATAAGACTCTCGCGTTTCTTGTAGAACTCGCCCTGTGGTCCGAAGTACTGGCGTTTGAGTTCGCTTGCCTCCTTCTCCTTGGCAAGGATAGCCTCTTCACGGCTTGTACGCTGCTCATCGGAAAGGAAAGCCGATTCGCTCTGATACTTCTTGTACATAGACTCAGCCTCGAGCACAATCTCGTCAATCTCGCCTTGCCAACGCTTTGACTGCTGGTTCAGCTGTTCGTTGGCACGCTCATATGCGGGAATGTTCTTGAGGATATACTCCATATCGACAAGCGCATATTTCTGCGCCTGCGCACCTGCAAAGGCAATGCAGGCAAAAGCAATGGTAAACAACAGTTTCTTCATAACTACAATCGTTTAAGTGATTAGAATTCCTGTCCCAGGATAAAGTGGAAGTGGCTTCCACCGTACTGTGACGAACCGAACACATTATCAAAACCGTAAGCCCAGTCAAGACCTACGAGACCTATCATCTGCAAGTATATACGTACGCCCACACCGGCACTGCGCTTGAGGTCGAAGAGGTTGAACTTTGAAGCATCGTTCCATGCGTTACCGCCCTCTACAAAGGCAAGACCATAGATTGTGGTAGAGCTCTGCAACATGAACGGGAAACGGAGCTCAAGGCCAAGGCGTGTATAAGCGTAACCCTCGTAACCGTAAGGTGTAAGACTACCGTTCTCGTAACCACGCAGAGCAATCATATCGGTAGCATAATTATATGAATAACCGCTCATACCGTCACCGCCCACATAGAATGTCTCAAACGGAGACTTCTTGTTCCTGTCGTAGCTGCCCAGAATACCGAAATCGGCACGGGTCATGAGCACAAGATTATGCTTGCCCTCGGTGAGCGAGGTATATGTCTTGCTGCGGAACTTGATCTTGTAATACTCAATCCATTTGTGTTTCTCGCGCAACTCGTCCTTGTAAGTGGGGGTACCAGGAGTCTTCGCGAGGTTCGCATAGTCCTTGCCGTCCCACAACGAATAAGGGGGTGTTGCAGAAGCCACCAACGAGAACTCCGATCCTTCACGTGGGAAGAAGGGGTTCATGATTGTGTTGCGGCCAAGCGACAATGTAAGGTTGACATTGTTACAGTTACCGTCAGTAATGAGGAAGTACTGCCAGTCCTTGAGAGAGTACATCTGGTAGTTGAGCTCAGCCGACAAAGTGAAATTGTCATCGGGCCACTGCAGACGGCGTCCCCAACCTATCGAGACACCATACATCTTTATATACTTGTCAGGATCATAATATGACGACATATTGTTGTAGCCATAGCCTCCGTTATAGTTTCCGTAACCATACAGATAGTTCGTATAGTTGTTGTAGTATGCCGAGTTATAGTAGCTGTCGGCAACGTCGGTCTGTATTGACATGAATGCAGATACAGAGAATGAGTTCGGGCGCTTGCGGCCGAACCACGGGTCGAAGAACGATATGCTGTAAGACTGGTAGTAGCGTCCGTTGGACTGCGCGCTGATGGTAAGTGTCTGACCGTCGCCCTGCGGGATGAAGCCACGACGCAATGCTTTCTTCTTGAACATGTTGCGCATTGAGAAGTTCGTGAACTTCAACGAGAGTTTACCGATGACACCGGTCTGTCCCCAACCGGCAGAGACCTCAATCTGGTCGCTGCTCTTCGTCTGCAACTTCCAGTTCATATCCACCGTGCCGTTTGTGGGGTTAGGCACCACGCCCGGATCAATAGTCTCAGGGTCAAAGTGTCCCATATTCGCAATCTGACGGAATGAACGTTCAAGGGCATCCATTGAGAAGAGACTACCCGGCAAGGTGTAGAGCTCACGGCGCACAACCTCCTCATAGAGGCGGTCATTACCAGAGATTGTCACCCTGTCTATCGTTGCTTGGACACCTTCTACCATACGCAGCTCGAGGTCGACAGAATCATTCTCGATGCGTGCCTCGGTTGGAATTACATTGAAGAAGACGTAACCCTCATTATAATAAAGGTTCTTTATGGCATCCTCATCAAACAGCAAGCGATCTTCAAGTTCCTTCTGGTTATATACATCACCTGCCTTCAGACGCAATGCATAGTCAAGGTAAGCGGTAGAGAACACACTGTTACCCACCCACTTGATACTGCGGATGTGGTACTTGTTGCCCTCTTCTATTCCAAGATAGATATCCACACTGCTGTCGTCAAACATCACAACACTATCCTTGACAATGCGGGCATCGCGGTAGCCCTGCTCGTTGTAACGCTCAAGAATCTTCTCCTTGTCCTCGGCATAACGCTCCTCGGTGAATTTCTTTGAACGGAAGATTGCATGCCACAGATTGTCCAGACGGGTCTTCTCGCGTGTCTTCTTCATCGCATATCTGACTTTCTTCTCGGGAAGGGCATCCGTACCATCAATATAAATACGGTGTACCTTTATCTTGTCCTTCTTGTCAATCTCCACATCAACTATAACACGGTTGTCACCGGTTACATCGGGACGCTGGACCACCTTGACCTCAGCATTTTTATATCCCTTATCATCGTAGTAGTTCTTGATTATCTTTGTTGCACGGTCAATGATATCAGGGGTAATCTGGTTACCCTTGATGATACCTATCTTGAGCTGGAGATCCTCTTTCTCACTCTTCTTTACACCCAGAATATTCAACTGCGATACACGCGGACGCTGGTTGAGCGCAATACCTATATATATATCATTGCCCTTTATACTATCGGCTGTTATGACAACATCCTCAAAAAGGCCATGCTTCCAGAAGCGTTTGATGGCATCTGTAACGGCATCGCCTGGAACGGCAATGACATCACCTACAGAGAGGCCCGAAATACCTATCACCACAGCAGGCTCAAGATTATCGACTCCGGAAAGATTTATTCCGGCAATCCTGTATTTCGGTGGATTGTTGGTATAAAGTATTGTCGGTTTTTCTATTGTCTGCTGCGCCGACACCGCGACTGCACAAAAGGCTACCGCCGCCAGCAGCAACATTCTCAAAGAGTGGAAATATCTCATCTTTTTCTGTTTTTTCATCATTTTTCTTCGTTTGTTACCTGCTCACCGGTCAAACCGTAACGACGCTGACGGTGCTGATATTCATACACAGCCTTATGCAACTGTTCATTATCGAAATCCGGCCACAGGACCTCTGTAAAATAGAGCTCGGAATAAGCGGCCTGCCACAGGAGGAAGTTGCTCAAACGCACCTCTTTGCCTGTACGGATGAGCAGGTCCGGATCGGGCATGAAGTTTGTCGTAAGTTCCTGGGAAATCATCTTCTCATCAATATCTTCCACTGCAACCTCGCCAGCCTTGGCCTTGCGTGCCAAAGAGCGCACAGCCTCGGTGATTTCCCATTTTGCAGAATAGCTGAGAGCAAGTACAAGTGTCATGCGGTCATTGCCTGCGGTACGTGCGATACACGCCTCAAGGCGTTCACGCACCTTATCGGGTAAAAGGCTCATATCACCGATGACTCTGAAACCGACATTGTTCTTTACAAAAATCTCCTCCTCTATCTGCTCAAAGAGCAACGCCATAAGCGCAGCCACTTCTGCTGCCGGACGGTTCCAGTTCTCGGTTGAAAAAGTATATAGAGTCAGGTATCGTACACCCATACGGACACAATTCTCGACAAGGCTGCGGACAGTTGCAGCTCCCGCCTGATGTCCCTCGGCACGCTCTTTACCGCGCAACTGCGCCCAGCGGCCATTGCCGTCCATTATTATCGCAATGTGCTGCGGGATATTATTGCGGTCAATCTGTTCAATGTAGTTCATAGTCACTAATTCTAATTATTGCATTTCCTGTATTTAGGAGATAAGTCATAAGTTACTGATATTGACAAGAAAGAGTAGCTGTCCTTGTTCTTGAAGCCGCTGCTTTTTATGCCATACGGGTCACTGAGCACCGGAGCTGTCTCTTTTGTAACATCAAGGTCATCGCTCAGCGTAAAGCGGAACGATAATTCACACCCGAGGTTTATGCGTGGGGCAATCTTATACTTCACGCCCAAGCCTACAGGCAAATTCATCGTGAACACATTTTCGGCAGGTTCCGGTGCAAAGGTCATACCTGCACCGGCAAATATATATGGCGCAAGACGATGGGTGCGCTTGTAACCCGAGCCGTCGCCATATGCAAAGAAATGACACTCGAACTGCGCGCCCAAATCATACAATGTACGCGAGAAATCAACATCACCGCCAGGGAAGCGATTGTCGAAATCGGCCGTACTTCCCGAAATCCTCGCTACCGCAAGGTTTGCCTTCACTGCCAAACGCGGGTTGATATTGTAACGTCCCACAATACCGCCCATTATGTTCATATTCTTCATCAGCGAACTGTAGTTGGCATCACCATAATAGCTGTTTCCGCCAACCATCACGCCCACTTCATAACGGTACTCAAGGTTATCGGCACGCACAGCCCCCGCCAGGCACAACATAATTGCACCCGCAAACAGACTGCGTATAAGCCCTTTGTACCCCATTTTATCTTTTCTCGAAACCCAAACGGTTTATGATACCTTTCCAGGCACCGCCATCAGTTCCCGAGTTAATAATCCATATAAAGTTCCTCGAGTCTACTGCCACAGCAAAAGGAGCATCATTACCTACAAGTTCCTCAGGTATGCGCTGATAGAAACCAGTTGGGATTTTCCAGGTAATACCATTATCCTTGGAAATGTATAAAGAACTCAAAGAAGCGACTTCCTTACCGCCCACTATACCGGCACCGCCTACGGCATAAAGATAGTCATCATATCTGACTACCGCCAACCCCTCAAGAGCCGGGCACTCATACTTGTTCTCCTCGTTCTTGTAACTTGTCCACTTATCCTCGGTAGAAAGCTTGCTCCAGACAGCAGGTTCACCGTTTCTATCCTCCGTTGTGTAACCCACAAGCATGTAACGGATTATATTCTTATTATGATTCAACGGATAGGCAGCCAAAGAAACACCATATAGAGGGAATCCTTCGGGAAGCGCCTCGCAGACTGTAAATGTTGCACCATCTTCACTCCAAAGCACACCCTGACTACCTGCAATCCATAGTTTTCCATCCTCTTCCGAAGCACCTACGATGGCAACCGCGCCTGTATCACTTGCAGACAAAGTCCATAGGAGACCATCGGCCGAAGTATAAATATCGCCTTCGGCAACTGCATACAAAGCACCATTGAACAGCTGGATCGTTGAAAGATCGGTATCGGCAGGCAAACCTGAAACCTGAGAAACTTCCCAAGCAGTGACACCCTCTAAAGCAGTAGACGCCACTGTTGCAGCACCTTTGCCATCCTTGCCATAAAGGCACATCTTTCCGCCAAGTTCTACAGCACGCACTGGGACAAGCCCTTCGACAGCAGGATACTTGTTCCACACCATTTTCTCAGGATCAACCTGATGTACATTGATTCTCACAGTGTAGTCTTTGTAGTATTCTGCATTTTCGGAATATATACGCAGTTTACGTGGAGTAGTGAAGTCTACAGAATCAGTTGTAAGAAGTTGTTCATACGAATCAAGGCTATCCACATAGATTGACGCTACGCCACTCACGACAAACTTAGCAACCACTTTTGAAGTGTTGGTTGCATAAGGAAGCGAGTCGTTGTTGTAAACCTCGCCCGTAACCTGATTGATTGTAAAGGGGAAGGCCGTCATCTGGACAGTCTTAAGCACAAGTGTATCTTCACCGGTTGAGGTAAAGGCAGGATATGCAGACCTAATGTTGCTAAGACTGAATGACTTCAGCATTGCATAAGGCGAAAATTCATACTGTTCCTCGTCACTGCTTCCGCAAGAAACTGCCGCAAAGACCAACGAAAAAAGCGCGAAATATGTTGCAAGATTTCTTTTCATGGATTTACATATTACATTCAACTTGCAAAATTAGCAACATTTTTCGGTTTATAAGACTTTTCGCGCGTTATTTATATTATTTTAAATATTAACAAGGCATTTTTAGGCTCAATTTGCACAAAAAAGCATGGATTCAAGGAGAATATGAATTTAAGAAACGGTCTACTGCTCGAAATACAGGATTCTGTTTCCTCCGCACTGTTCTTCACGCACCGGGACAGATAGAGGAAAAGCCGGAGCTGCCACACCTTCGTTTACAGACAATGCAGGATTAACCTCTACGCGTATGATATCCCATAAGCCTGCATCCATAAATGAGCGCAGCAGTTCCGCACCACCCTCGACAAGCAGGCTGTTAAGTTTCCTCGAATGCATAAAGGCCAGGATTTGAGGAATGATTCCATTAGAAAAATCGAGTTGTATCTGTTCGATATTTTTACCAGACAACCCATTACGGCATACCGACGTAAAAACAACCGTCGGTAACGAGCCGTCAAACAGTCTCAGCCCAGGAGGCAGAACGCCCTCACGGTCTATTACCATCCTCAATGGCGCACGCCCCGCCCAATGACGCACATCAAGAGAGGGGTCGTCAAGCAAAGCCGTGCGTGTACCCACCAGTATCGCATCGTGCATTGAACGCAATTTGTGCACTGCCACACGCGACACACCATTGGAAATGCTCAAGGCCTTGCCGCCATTGCGATGCCTGTCGATAAAGCCATCGGAACTTTGCGCCCACTTCAAAGTGACAAAAGGACGCTTTTTCTGATGAAAAGCAAAAAAAGCGCCATTTAATCGGCGACTATCAGCCTCAAGAAGTCCCACAAGAACCTCTATACCGGCCTCACGCATACGTGCAATTCCGCCCCCGTTAACCTGAGCATTGAAGTCGGTTGTCGCAATCACCACTCGCGCAATATGGCGGGCGATTATAAGATCGCAGCAAGGAGGAGTCTTCCCATAATGGGAGCAAGGTTCAAGGCTAACATATATTGTAGAGCGCTCCAGAAGAGGCACATCACACTCCTTGACCGAGTTCACCGCATTGACCTCGGCATGAGGTTCACCTGCACGTACGTGGTACCCCTCACCTATTATACGCCCTTCACACACTATGACCGCGCCCACCATAGGATTGGGCGAAGTGCTGCCTGAGCCGCACCTTGCGAGCTGGAGACAGCGTTGCATATACAATGTATCAACGGCTGAAAAAGCATTCATTTGTAAACTATTTTTACAATTCAAAAACAACATCCGAGATGTTCACGGGACGAATATACAAAAAAGAGATGGCATGGCAAAATACCAGCCTAACGGGCGACCCTTTTCAATGTGAGCAACACGACCTCGCTCGGAGCACAGAAACGGACTCTCTTGCGCGATGTACCTACACCGTTTGTCGTAATTACAGTTGTACCCGCAGTGGTAATGTTAAGACCACTTAAGAAACGGTTGCCATATTGCGTATTCTTAACGGGGGTATAAAGGCCAAAAAGGCTCACCTGGCCTCCGTGAGTATGTCCCGAGAGAACCACATCGGCATTGGCAGACGAACGCTCAGCATAGTCGGGAGTATGAGCCAGCAGTATTACAAACCCCTTGTCCTCAAGGTCATTCACCCGTTGCAGCATTGCAGAATCACAGGTGAAACTATTGCGTACACCGGCTATAAAAAGCAACTCCTCATCAGTTCCTAAACGAGCAACACTATCGGCCAGCAGCGCAACTCCATGCCTCTCCATAGCCTGCGCTATCAGCGGAGCATTCCTTCTCTCATGGTTGCCGAGCACAGCATATGTTCCGTAACGTGGCTGCACACATTCCAACGCCGCAAACAGCGACACGATAGAATCATCATGTGTAACATAGTCACCACCCAGCAAAAGAAGGTCGGGCCGTATCTCCTCAAGGGAATTTACAAGCTTTTTGAGCCTCCTGGCTGTGAAAAGGCTGGGATAATGTATGTCAGACACAAATGCCACACGGCAACCATCAAACTTCACAGGAAGCCTATAACTCTCGATGCAGTACTCCTTTATTCGCCCCACACCGCTGGAAGAGAGTGTGGCACAAGACGAAATCAGCAGCATTACTGCTGCCGATAACATTATGGGAAACAACCAGAGGGTTCTTCTTCTCATCATTTATCAATATTTCTCTATGAGCACCGTAGCGTATGCAGTAATGCCCTCCTTGCGCCCCTCGAAGCCAAGTTTCTCGGTTGTAGTCGCCTTGATTGATAGACAATCCGGATCTATGCCGAGCACAGAAGCCATAGCCTCCTGCATGGCTGGGATATGCGGATTCAGCTTCGGTGCCTGTGCGGCAACGGTAGAATCGATATTACCTATTCTGTAACCTTTCTCCTTGAGGAGCTCACTTGTGCGGCGCAACAGTATCTTACTGTCGATATTCAGAAATTCAGCCGACGTATCGGGGAACTGGTAACCGATGTCTCGCAGATTGGCTGCGCCCAAAAGCGCATCACAAATGGCATGAATGAGCACATCTGCATCAGAGTGCCCCGCAAGACCGAACTCATATGGGATTTTCACACCGCCTATCCAAAGGTCGCGGTTTTCGACAAAGCGGTGCACATCAATTCCGAATCCTACTCTTATCATATCTATTATCTATTTAACGTCTGAAAAGATCCTTCAAGCCGTCAAGATCGAACGACAGCGAGAAGCGCAGTGTCTGGTCAAGCGGGTTGGTCTGGGCTGTAGAAATAAGGTATGCCGCATCTAACGAGAAGACACTCATGCGGAAGCCCGCACCGACTGTGAAATATTTGCGGTTGCCCTTGAACTCATTCTCATAGTGGTAACCTCCGCGCACAGAGAACTGCTGGTTATAACAATACTCTACACCTACACCTCCGTATATCTCCTTGAGTTCCTCGCTGAAGCCACCAGGAGCATCACTGAATGATTTGAAGATACCCGAGATTGGGGAGATATCATTGTATCCGGTACTCTCAAGCCAAGTCTGGTACTCCGAGTAGTATGAGTTGTCACCCTGCTCATAACCGTTCTCCTCAAGGAACTGGCTATAGGTGGGACGTGTGGGCACCAACAGTTTGTTTATGTCGGCACTGAACGAGATTGTATTATACTCGTCTATGGGAATTAGCAAAGAAGCACCCAAACGGAGGTTCGTGGGGATAAACTCATTTGTAGCGCCGTCATCATAAGAGATCTTTGTACCGATGTTCGATACGTTAAGACCCAGACCAAGCATACATTCGCGGTTGCCTAACATTATATAGTTGTTGTAGTACATTGCGATATCAGCAGCAAAAGCGCTACCGGGGGACATATCCTCCGCATAGTTATATTGCAAATCGCTGTGTATGTAACGCAAGGCGATGGCTGCCGAGAAAGTCTCGGAGAGCATACGCGAATATGCGATATCGAATGCCATCTCATAGGGTTTGATGGTCATCTCATTCTCCACAAACACCTCGCCGAGCGAAAAGTATGTGAGCGAAGCACTCACCGCCGAGTAGTCACCTATGCGATAAAAACCGGCAAGGTTAATCAGGTCAATATCACTCACCAGCTGTCGCAGCCAAGGAGTGTAGGACATTGAAACACCCGCACGTGCTATATTGAAAGGATACTTAGCAGGGTTCCAGTACTGCGAGTTCGCATCTGCTTCGGTAGCAACACCGACATCTCCCAATGCTCCCGCACGCGCATCGGGCGCAATTGACAATGAGGTAACACCTGTGTATATAGGGTTGAACTGCTCTTTCTGTGCAAGCGCCGGCAGCACCATCAGCACCATCAGCAGGATTGTCAGGATTCTCTTTTTTATCATTGTTCTTATTCTTTTGCGTTATTGTGCATTGCTCTATTATAAACTATAAAAAGCATCATTTATTGTTTATCACGACTATTTTAATTGTACGTGTCTCGGACTCGCTGCCATCTACCGCAATGTATGCACGTGCAAGATATACACCTGTAGCCAGAGGCTGGCCTCCCTGTGCTGTACCATCCCAACTGCATGTATATACAAGTCCGTCGCACATGCTCTTTGTTGTATTGCTCCAAAGTGTCTGGCCCTGGAAGTTGAAGATATCGATGGTCACCTCAAGTTCGCTCTGCGGACGGTTGTGCGTAAGTTCGAAAGTTGTGCCGCTGCCGTACACCACCGGTGACGGATTAACCTTCAGCTGCACAAACTCGGGAGCAAGATCCGGATTGACCACAAAATACACCTTAGCCACTGAAGAGTTGTTGTACAGGTCCCACGCCCGTAATACAAGAGTGTGTTCACCAGGCTCAAGGCGGTTAAGCGGCAACATTATTTTTCCACGCTTGTAATCACCCACCTCGGGAACAAACATGCTATTGAGATTATATGTATGATGCGGACTGTTGTCAATCATTGCAGTTATATCATGCCCGACACCTGTACCCACAGTGTTTATGCCGTTCTCGTCATAAAGTTCAACCCATAGGCAAGGAGTAGAATTCACCTCATCTCCATCGACAAATGACGGATCATTAAGATAGAGTTTTATATCAGGGCCTATGCCATCGTTCACCACATCCTGTGCAGTGCCGCCTACAGTAAAGTTTTCGTACCTGCCTTGCGCAGAGCGGAGAAAAGAGGAGTCAACCGCAAAGAAACTGAGAAGTCCCGGCTCGTCGCTATAGCTTATATCCATCGGAACTGGAGCCGTAAACGAGAAACGCCCATTGACTACTGAATCGCTACCCGAGAAGAGCACCTTGTTGAAAGCTGTATACTGATGACTGCCCAACCCGGTATTGTTACGCGTGTTCACATCCTCGGCACTATCAAAGAGTGTGGAATAAAGCACACCTGTAAAATCATCGGCAATAGAGCCGTCACGCCTCACCACATGCCCCTCCACCGCAAGCTGCCCGCCTGCAGGAAGTTGCGAGATCGCCGACACGTCGGCACCGTTGAAACTGTCGACAACGACCTTGTACTGAGGAATTTTAAGCCGCAAGGCAGGGTCACCCAACAATATATACTGCAATTTATTGACACTGACATCACTGCCCACAGCTATGACATTGTTTTTCGCGCGCCGCACAGCATCGCCCACAGCATCGGGGGCACCGCTCTCCACAGAAAGAAAAAGTTCGCGCATGAATGCCTTGTCTATGACCGCATTATAACTTTGCAGCACAGTTCGTGTTGTTGTAAAAAGACCCACAGCAGCACCATCGGGATTGAGCATGGCAACTTCCGCAACAGAGTTGTCACCGAGGTCAAACGGACCTACATCACACGACGCGGTAACCCACAAAGGCAACCGAGGCGACTTAAGGGCGGCCATGTCCGATGCCTTCCACACAAGTTCGTGTGACAGCAAATTTGCGCTACCGTGACCTGTATAGTTCACTACAAGTGCGCCCTCATTAAGGCGGTCATATATAGCTTGTGTCACAGCAGGATAGCGTAGACCTGTAGCCGAAGCCTCAGGCGGGAAATCATCCCAATATATCCTGTCGAGCACAAATGAAGGGTAATATTTGTCCATTATTGCAGCAATGCTGTCGGCATCCTTCATATGCTGGTTAGGCATGATCTTGTCACCGTCATCGGCAAGCAACGTAACGACATTCTGCCATGCACCGGCATTCTCGTTACGCATATAAGAGATAGTCTTGTCAACAACAGCATTAGCCTCCGGCACATTCTGTACGGGGAAACGACCGACACCGATGTCAACCTTTTCACGTGTATGGTTAGAACCCTCGCCGTCGTCAAGGAATCCCATATAATCCTCGAGCACATACGACTCGATTGCATCCACCGAGTTCTTTGACTCATAGCACAGGAGATAATCACTCTGTTTGCGACCGGGGAAAGTAATCAGACGGTTGTCGTACCATGAATCTCCGAAAAGAAGGAGATACTTGGGGGCATCAGCCGCTGTTGATGCACGGTCGTACAGCATCTTCATCAGACGACGGTATGCCGTAATATCAGGCGTACCAGATGAGAACTCATTATAAACCTGCTGCGCGGTAACGACTTCCACTGTAAGGCCGTCCATCGAGCGGTGTGCCTCGGCAAGACGCTCGGCAGCAGGAATGAAATTACCGTTGGAAGGTACAATTATTACCATATCTGTCTGCCCCATCGCATGAAGATTCTGGTTTGGAACAGTTCCTACGACCTTTACTGACGGGAAAGCGCCTTTTGAATCAAACACTACAATGTTGCCATTTGCAGATGCAGGTGCTACAACTTCGTATGTTGTACCTTCAAGTTTGCCTTCCAACAGCGTTGCCGGTGAGTAACCAGACACATCCCAAACCCTTGTATTGGCATTGCAACCGTCTATCTTGAAAAGCGCATTGCCTCCTGTAGCATCACCACGGAACAGAGTCTGCGAACCATAAAGAGCAAGTTTACGGGTAAAATTGAGAGTTATATAATCAAGGAAGCCGCTGACGGCATTACTTTGCACTGCGTGCGACAGTTTGATGACCGGGTTGTCGGCAAGTCCCGTTTCTATTTTGAAGTTCCTTGTGACTATCTTGCCGAGCTCACCGCCCGAAGTGGATGCGATGGAGAGGGAGCCCAGCTGGGTGCCACCCATGCTCACATCAACACGCGACGCCTCAGCACCGTTCGTTGCAAAAGAGAGTTCAAGCATGCCCGTGCCGTCCACAATACCAGCTACCGGGAACTTATAGCTCACCACACGCCCTTGCGAGTAGTCATAGTCATCGACAAGTATCCTACCATAGGCACATAGGCTCTTCTTGTCCTTCTCGTAAAGGGCATAATCTTTAAAAGTCGTATATTCCTTGCCGGTAGCCTGCAAGGACTTGACAGGAAATTCCATCGGAGCCACCTCTCCTTCGGTGAGGAAATAACAGCCGTAATCGGAATACACATTGCGTGAATGCGAGAACATCGGTTGGGTATAACTCCAGCTGACCACACCTTTAGCATAAAACAGGATATAACCGTCCTCATGCCAAAGAGGAACCTCACAAAGGTCATCAGGTAGATTTTCAATACCTTTTTCAGGAAGCATATGGCCGCCGTAACCGTAAAGGCGCACATTGGCAGGATCCTGAAAACCCATCTTCTTGAGCTCGTTATGGGTAATCTTGTGGATTCCGTTCTCACTGACAGAGACCATCACCCATTTCCCCGACGCGAGCACAGAATTTGCAGCATAGCGCTCGGATGTAGAGCGTGTTGCCACAGCACTCCTTTGCGGACGCAGAGCCTTGTCCACCACAATCTTGTATGAATTTATGCGGTAATACTCACCGTCGCGCATCACAACCGGCACAAATGAGAGGTCAAGCTGAGGCTGTTTCGCCTGTATACCCACATGGCACTCCACTAATGGCGAAGCAGGCAGGGTTGCATACTTTCCTGTCAAAGAATAGCGTGCCACTTCCTCGGCTGTCATTCGCTGGTATTCGGGATACTCTACATGTGCCGTATACTCATACAACGCATAATCATCAGGCAAGTCAACCACCTGCGCACAATGAGGCAACAGCGAGTCGCCACTGAGCGAGGACCACTGCACGTCGGCAAACTGCGCCCGCGCCGTAAAGACACACATCGCGCACAGTGCAAACAATATATTCTTTATTCTCATAGCATTATCTTACTTGGAAGTCAAGGACTTTATCATCATTTATATAACCTCTCAAATGTGTACCTATTGAGACTGGACCGCTGCCTGCCGGAGTTCCCGTAAAGATGAGATCACCGGTCTTGAGAGTGCAGAAACGGCTGATATATGCGATTATCTCATCCACCTTGAAAAGCATCTGCGCTGTACTCGCACTCTGTACCACCTTGTCGTCGACGGTAAGCGAAAACGGCACATCGTTTATGTCATACTGCTCCACCGGACGGAACTCACCCAACACAGCCGAACCGTCGAAGCCCTTGCTAAGTTCCCACGGCGCACCGGCCTCGATGAAGGCGCGCTGCATATCGCGCGCAGTGAAATCGATACCCACTGTTATCGCATCATAATAGCGGTAGGCGAAGCGGGCGGGGATACTTTTCCCCAACTTGTTGATGCGTACCACAATCTCGGCCTCATAGTCGACGCGCCCCAAGAAATCAGGCACATAGAAATGCTTGCCGTTCTTTATGATTGCCGAGTCGGGCTTCATGAATATCATGGGGACAGCAGGTTTCTCAACCGTACCGTCAAACTCCAATGCGTGTTCTGCATAGTTCTTTCCTACCGCAATAATCTTCATCTGTCTTTATCATTTTCGCCGGGGAGTCCCTCAAGGCGGTTAAACATCAGTGAAAGGTGTGCATAGAGCGAAGTGTTCTGCACAACGATATCTTCGGGGACGCGTATGCGCAAGGGTGTAAAATTCCAGATAGCCTTGATACCCCACACCACCATTTTGTCGGCCACCTCCTGCGCACGGTCGATGGGCACAGTAAGGATACCTATTCTCACGTTATATCGCTTTATCTTTGCTTCAAGCTCATTGATGTGGAACACCGGAATTCCGGCTATGCTGTGCCCCACCACACGGGGGTTGGTATCAAAAGCCGCCACCACCTCAAGACCGAACTGCTTCAGACCGGAATCATTCATCAACGCACTTCCCAGACGTCCGGCACCGAAGATGAATGCCTTGTGTATGCGTGTAAAGCCCAGGAAATCCTCGAGCACTGCAAGCAGATGGTCAATATCATAACCCACACGTGTACGGCCGACGATATTCACACATGAGAGGTCCTTTGCTATCTGTGACGCCACGATGTTGGTCTCTTTCGAGAGACGGGTTGACGACACATACTGCTCGCCGCGCTGCTTCAGCAGACGGCACACCGACAGATACCACGGCAGGCGGCGCAATGTAGGTTCCGGAACTTTCTCTATTTTTGTAGCTGTTGTCATCTGTGATACTTTGGTTTATGCGCATAATATCGCGCGTGCTATTATATAACGTAACAAAAATAAGGTTATTTTACGAAGCAATGAAATTTGTCACAAAAATATTGTAACTTAGTAGCCGACATAAACCAACACAACAGAAATGGCAGCAAAGAAAAACGACTGGAAAGAGAGGTTGAACATTGTATACTCGACTAACCCCAATTTCGAATATTCCACCGATGAAAAGGAGGAAAATGAGACCTTGCCCAAGCAACAGCAGAAGCTCAGGGTGAGCATAGAGAAGAACCACCGCGGAGGCAAGACCGTGACACTGATAAAGAACTTCATCGGCACCGACGAGGACATAAAAGAGCTGGGCAAACTGCTCAAGACGAAATGCGGTGTAGGCGGCAGTGTCAAGGACGGAGAGATACTCATACAGGGCGAGTTCAAGGAGAAGATTATCGAGCTTTTGAAAAAAGAGGGGTACACCCAGACAAAATAACCACTTATTTTATTATCTTCGCGTTCAGAAATTCTCAATTAAATATCAAATATTATGGCAAACAAATCAGAATTGCTGCTTGCAGCAGAATTACTCAAGATCAAGGCTGTGAAGCTGCAGCCCGAGCAGCCCTTCACATGGGCATCAGGTTGGAAGTCACCTTTCTACTGTGACAACCGCAAGACTCTGTCATTCCCGGCATTGCGCACACGCGTGAAGTTGGGCCTTGCAAACCTCATTCTTGAGGAGTTCCCCGAGGCTGACACAGTTGCAGGTGTTGCTACAGGCGCCATTGCACAGGGTGCGCTCGTTGCCGAGGAACTGGGCAAGCCTTTCGTTTATGTACGTCCAAAGGCCAAGGACCACGGTCTTGGCAACCAGATTGAGGGCGACATCCAGCCAGGTGCAAAGGTTGTTGTCATCGAGGACCTTGTATCTACAGGCTTGAGCAGCCTCAAGGCTGTTGACGCATTGCGTGCTGCAGGCGTTGAGGTTGTAGGCATGGTTGCATCATTCACATACGGTTTCAATGTAGCTACCGAGGCTTTTGCTAATGCCGGTGTAAAGCTTATCACCCTCACCAACTACGAGGCTGTGCTTGAGGCGGCAAAGGAGACTGGTTACATCACCGAGGAGGTTATGCCGACACTCCAGGAGTGGCGTGCAAACCCATCAGAGTGGAGAAACGACCTCAAGTAATAAAACAGACTATGAGGATAGTCCAATTTCATCCTCATTCAATTTGTGGATGAATAAGAAGATGGAATTTCAGGCTTGCGAAGCATCAAGAACCACAGTTTACCGATTGTAAATGAGGATTTTTGATGCTTCGTACAACACAGAACTTCAACTTCAGTCATTTACCTTAAAACTCAATATGGAATTATGAGCCAATACGAAAGCAGTGTCAAGAATATCCCCTTCCCACAGGAAAGAGTATATGCCAAGCTCGAGGACCTCAACAACCTTGAGGCCTTGAAAGACAAACTCCCCGAGGACAAAGTAAAGGAACTTACATTCAGCCGCGACGAGGCAACAGTGAACGTGCCGCCAATAGGCAACGTAACAATCAGGGTGGTAGAACGCGAGGAGCCCAAGTGCATAAAGTTCGAGGGTGTAGGTTCTCCGCTGCCGGTTAATCTGTGGATACAGATTATCCCCGATGGTCCCGAAGCATCAAAGATGCGCGTGGTTGCAAAGGCAGAGATCAACTTCATGCTCCGCTCAATGATTGAGAAACCGTTGAAGGACGGCCTTGAGAAGATTGCAGAGGTACTATCCTTGATACAATATTGACACGATGGCAAAGAAACTTTGGGAGAAAGACACCACCGTCACCCCCGAGATCGAGCGCTTCACCGTGGGACGCGACAGAGAACTCGACCTGTTGCTCGCACGCTACGACGTGTTGGGCTCAATAGCCCACAGCACCATGCTCCAGAGCATCGGGATGCTCACCAGTGAGGAGATGACAAGCCTGCATAGCGAGCTGCGCAATATCTACGGCACCATTGAAGCCGGAGAGTTCACCATCGAGGAGGGCGTCGAGGATGTCCACTCACAGGTTGAGCTCATGCTCACCCGCAAGTTAGGCGACACAGGCAAGAAGATACACAGCGGACGTTCGCGCAACGACCAGGTGCTTGTAGACCTGAAACTCTTCACCCGCAACGAGCTGAAAGGCGTGTGCCAGGGGGTGAAAGAGCTCTTCGACGCGCTCATTGAGCAGAGCGAGAGGCACAAGGAGGTGCTGATGCCCGGCTACACACATCTGCAGGTAGCGATGCCCTCATCGTTCGGCCTGTGGTTCGGTGCATATGCCGAAAGCCTCGCCGATGACATGCTCTTTCTGCAGGCAGCCTACAGGATGTGCAACCGCAACCCGTTGGGCTCAGCCGCAGGCTACGGTTCATCGTTCCCGCTCAACCGCACAATGACAACCGATCTGCTTGGTTTCGAGAGCATGAACTACAATGTGGTATATGCACAGATGGGCCGCGGCAAGTGCGAGAGAAACGTTGCATACGCCCTTGCAAGCGTTGCCGGCACACTGGCGAAGCTCGCCTTTGACGCCTGCATGTTCAACTCCCAGAACTTCGGCTTTGTGAAGCTGCCCGCCGAGTGCACCACAGGCAGCAGCATCATGCCACACAAGAAGAACCCCGATGTCTTTGAACTGCTCCGCGCAAAGTGCAACCGTCTGCAGGCCCTGCCCAACGACATACTGCTTATAATGAACAACCTGCCGGTGGGCTACTTCCGCGACCTTCAGATAATTAAGGAGCTGTTCCTGCCGGCATTCGAGAGCCTCAACGACTGCCTGCAGATGGCGACATACATCATAAGGCGCATAGAGGTGAACCGCAACATACTCGACGACAGCCGCTACGATGCCATGTTCAGCGTAGAGGAGGTCAACCGCCTTGCAGCAGAGGGGATGCCGTTCCGCGATGCCTACAAGAAGGTAGGACTCGACATTGAGGCCGGTGCCTTCACCCCCGACAAGGAGATAAGACACACACATGAGGGCAGTATAGGCAACCTCTGCAACAAAGAGATTACAGCCCTGATGGAGAGCATCTACTCAAGCATCGATTTTGAAAAAGCCGAGAGTGCCGAACGGGCACTCCTCAAGCGCTAAAAAACCATAAACGCAACGGCGCCAGGCAATAAAGCCACAGCCGTCGCGTTTTTCAATAAAAACAGCGATGAAAAGAGCATTTTTTATACTTGCCGCACTACTGTTCACATTGACAGCCTGCGAAGTCGAGAGCCCCTACTCCGGCTTCAGGGCACACTTTGTCTTTGACGCCACCATACATCCCTACAACCAGGCCAAGAGCCCCGGACAGTTCATCAGCGTACGCAAAGGCGCCAACATCGGACAGTACAGGCTCTTTGACGCCTTAGGCAACGAGACAAAGGTGAACATTCCTCAGATACAGCTGCAGCAGAGCCCGTTCCATTATGGTTTAGGCGGCCTCATCATAGGTACCCCTATGGCAATGGACGGCAATATGTGGGCATTCGACTGGGCCTGTCCCAACTGCGAAAAAGCAAGCAACCGCCTCAATATCGACCGCAATTTAGGCCACGGCATCTGCCCCGGCTGCGGAGTGAAATTCGACCTCAACAGCGGAGGCATCGCAATAGAAGGGAAGTCACGCCCCATGTGGCAATACCGCATTTTCGGGCACGACAACAGCCTGGTAATCCAAAATTAAGACGCAAGCCCTTGCTAATTAATCAAAATGTACTATCTTTGCGCTCGCTATCGCGTTGAAACAGCAACCGATGTATCGGCGCAAGCAAAACATAAGGTCGCTCGAATGGTGGAATCGGTAGACACGAAGGACTTAAAATCCTTTGGCATTTAAACGCCGTGCGGGTTCAAGTCCCGCTTCGAGTACTGGATTAATCTCTTGTGAATCTTTGATTTATAAGAGATTTTTCTTTTATAGAAATCTGTTTTATCAATCTTGGAATACTTTGTTTTTAGTGGGTTTTCAGATGGTTTTACAGCATTTGTGTAAACCAATGTGTAAACCAGAATTTACAATGAAAGCAACAGTCAATGTACTGTGTTACAAGTCAGAAACTCTAAAGAATGTCAACAATAAGGCTTTGAGTCTAAAAAGAAAGGGTAAAGTGCGGGATAACGTGCGGAATGTGCCAAAATAATCGAGATTCCGCTTGCTATCTTGACGTTTTTGTCTATTTTTGCATCAACCAAAATTAATAAATATGTTGATAGGACGAGAAAACGAGAAGAAAGAACTGTTGAGTGTGATGAATAGCGACAGCTCAGAATTTGTTGCAGTTTACGGTAGACGTCGAGTCGGCAAGACATACCTGATCCGCGAAACATTCAACTATAAATTCACATTCCAACATACCGGAATGGCAAACTCTACTTCAAAGAAACAGCTTACCAGTTTCAGAGATTCATTGATAGAGCAGGGAGCCGGCAAAGTGCCTAAGCTATCAAATTGGTTGGAAGCTTTTTCGGAGTTGAAGCGTTTTCTTAATAACTCTACCGACAAAAAGAAACTGGTGTTCATAGATGAGCTTCCTTGGTTAGACACTCCTAAATCAGATTTTATATCAGCACTTGAATACTTTTGGAACGGATGGGCTACTGCAAGAAAAGACATCGTTCTCATTGTCTGCGGCTCAGCTACATCATGGATTGTTGAGAAGATTATAAATAACCACGGTGGCTTGCATAATAGGCTTACAAAAAGGATAAAACTCAGTCCATTCACATTAAAGGAGTGTGAGGAGTTTGCCAATAGCAAAAGTCTCGCTCTAAACAGAGCTCAGATAATTGAAGCATATATGGTAATAGGGGGTATTCCCTATTATTGGAACTACATCAAAAAAGGGCTGAGCATTGCACAGAATATCGATAGTCTGTTTTTCAAAGAGGATGGAGAATTACATGATGAGTTTGATATGCTATATGCATCGCTCTTCAAGAACCCTGAAGGATACATTAAAATTGTAACTGCACTTGGCGAGAAAAAGGCCGGAATGACAAGGAATGAAATTATAATTGCGGCAAAACTTGCTGATAATGGTGCACTGACACGTATGCTTAATGAATTGGAATGGTGTGGTTTCATCAGAAGGTACAATTGTATTGGCAAAGCGGTAAAAGAGGCTGTATTCCAACTGATAGACAACTATACATTGTTCTATTTCCAATTTATCGCAATGAACAAACAGAACGATGAACATTTTTGGTCAATTTCACTCAATTCACCAATATATCACACTTGGTCGGGGTTGGCATACGAGCGTATATGCCTGCAACATATACAATCCATCAAGAACGCTCTTGGAATTTCAAGTGTGCTGACCAATGTATATTCCTGGAGGCAAAAGGCAGATGTAGAAAAAGGTTTATCTGGCGTACAAATAGATTTGCTTATAGACCGTAATGACCAGGTAGTGAATTTATGCGAGATTAAATATTCCAAAACCGAATATACTATCAGCAAAGAGTACGAAAGTGCATTAAGACAAAAAGTTGAATCTTTTCGTGTAGGTACCGGAAGTAGAAAGGCAATTCATCTGACAATGATTACAACGTATGGCTTGACAGATAATCCATACGCTCAGACGGTACAGAATTGTATTACGATGGACGACTTGTTTAAGAATTAATTACGCAAGTAACCACCCTGAAACAAGGACATACTTACACAGTGGAAATGTGATTATTTTTCATAGATTTCCACAAGTAATAGCACAAAATATAGACTATCAAACCGCGCAACAAGTAGATTTTCAGCCCAAATTCTACATAAACATTTCGGTATATCTACTACTTTTCTATACACTCT
Organism: uncultured Bacteroidales bacterium; assembly: GCA_937906165.1. Classification (GTDB taxonomy): domain Bacteria; phylum Bacteroidota; class Bacteroidia; order Bacteroidales; family Bacteroidaceae; genus HGM04593. Next base: position 23,093 of record CALCYA010000075.1, read on the forward strand.
GATGCCATAGCAGAAATCACAATAAACTAATTTACAACGAAATAGAGAGCAACAACCGAAAATAGGATGCAGATACGACTCTCCCGCTTCGAGTACTGAACAGACGTCAACTGCTTTAGGCAGTTGACGTCTGTTTTTATCAGATTTCAAGTAATCTCCGGCAATGCTCCAGAGCTGCCGGTAATGGGTTACAGCCTCATCGTTCACGCATATAACACACATTGTCATCAAAATCAAATAGTGCAATAACCCTCCGGAAGTATTTTATTCCCAAGCACCCTTCTGTCGTGAATTTGGGAAGTGCGCCTGTTATAGCAATTGTCGGGGAGCTGAACTTCATCCCTCCTACCGAGAACACATCGGGAACAAAAGCCTCGGCAACGACATTTCCATTTCTGTCGTACCCCTTTTGCAACTCTATTTTTGGATTATCGTCAAATAAATCCTGCACAGTCTTTCTATGCTTGAACAGGAACAGCATCGACGCATTGCCTAAGTCGATATTGAAATTTCCTTTCAATGAGGCAACATACCCCACACCTCTGAATATCATCTCACTTTCGACGGCAGGCATATTCATATAGGTTTCTCTGTTCATCTTCAACGCGCTCCACTCTTTTCCGGGAGCGTTATACTCACAAAGCAGTTGCAGAGATTCGCCCTCAAGGTCCAGTTTGATGATGCGACGCCCATTGGCATTATACAGGTTCTGTATGGGCAAAGCAGCTTCGTACTGACCGGCAAAGCCTGAAAGCAGAAACACCTCTCCTTTGTAACACACTCCGTCACACAGTTGCAATGTAGCATTTGCCTTGTGGGAGATTCTATATTTTCTCCCACCGAGGTTCATCTTTTCATCACAAGGAAGAAACTCTACCCCGAGTTTTTCATGATTTTCAAAAGCAAAAGCTGAATCTAACAGCATTGCGTGTATACCGGACTCCAACAACGCGGAGGCCTTTACCTCACCGTTCAGCACTACGGGGAACATATAATGCCCGCTGTCGGCCCTTGACAATTTGAATGTCACATCCTTTTGGGCAAAGCAACATAGATTGCCAAAGAGAATGAACAGCACAGATATAATAAGCGAAATATTACGGTTGTTTCTCATAATCATATAAACATTAGAATATAT
>CALCYA010000076.1 GCA_937906165.1 uncultured Bacteroidales bacterium
AGTTATTGATAATAAAAAAAGCCGTTGGCGCAAGGCTCTACTCTATTGCCAACAGCTTTAATCACAGTTTAACTAAAAAACGTATCACTATGATGTGTAAAGAAAAATCAAAAAAATGGAGATGTGCAAAGGCTTTGTACATCGTTCCGGTGGCTGCCATTGCAGCACTTGCGTTCACCACTGTTGAACCGGTAAATGCAGCAGAGAGTGAAACACTCCCCAAAGGTAGTGAATTTGTCGCTAACAACGAAATGGAAACGGAAGAAAATTATGTGCAACAAATTCCTGCGCAAGTTCCTGACGGTGATGACAAGGTCTATCAGGTATGCGAGAATCCACCGGCATTTCCGGGTGGCACGTATGCAATGTACAAGTATCTTGCCGACAATATCAAATACCCCGCCGACGCAAAGGCTGCCGGCAAGGAGGGGCGGGTTATTGTGCAGTTTGTAGTAAGAAAGGACGGCTCAGTTTCAGATGTTTCGGTGGTTAGAAGTGTAGGCAATGTGTCACTCGATAATGAGGCAGTACGTGTAGTCTCCTCAATGCCAAAATGGAATCCCGGAACACAGGGCGGCAAGCCTGTGAACGTGCAGTATACCTTGCCTGTCCAATTCAAGTTGTCCGATGGCAAGATAAACAATGAAAAGAGAGAGAATGAGAAGAAAGATAATGGGACTGTAACAGGTGATGGCATTGTGGGCAATCCGAGTCTCATTGTCAATGGTCAGAAGGTGGATGCACCGTTTACGCAAATAGCGGATAATTATGTTGTTTTTGAGGGTTCTGCTAATGTTTCTGTTATCCTTGACGGCGAACCATATGAGGGCAACCCGAAAGACTTGGATCCCAAGACGATTGAGAGTATAACAGCAATAGGTGCAGATAAACTGTCGGCTGCAGATATCAAGAAATACAATGCAAAGGACAAGGATGGTATAATATTCATTACAACATCTTCCGGTTCCCATGCCGGCACTGTGGGCAATCCCATTCCCGTAGTCAATGGCAAGAAGGAGGATCCTCCGTTTACAGTGGACTTTAATGTTGAGGAACGAACTGCCGATGGAGAGGAAATCTATCAGATATGCGAGAAGGCACCTGAGTTCCCCGGGGGAATGGCGGAACTTATGAAGTGGCTCCGCATGAATGTCAGATATCCCAAGGCTGCACGTGACATAAACGGCCAAGGTCGAGTCTTTGTGAGATTTGTTGTCAGGGCCGACGGCAGCATTTCAAATGCCGAAGTGGTGAAGTCTGAATTCTCCTCTGATTATTCCGAAGTCTCGCTTGCAGAGCAAACTGCGAGAGAAATCGAACGTTACAAGGCTGGTATAGAACGTATCGAGAACGATTGTAAAGAACTTGAGCAGCACATTGAAGGGTGGAAAAATAAGTTGGCAGTCCTTGAAAAGGATGGTACCTCGGAAAATATTCTCAATCGCCGTCGCGAAGAACTGGAGGAGGCACAAAAGCTTCTGGAAGATGAGAGGGCGAAAATTGTGATAATGAAACGTACACTTGCGCAGAAGGAGGAGATGCTGGCCAATTCAAAGAATGAGCTTGATAAGATTATGGTTACCACATTCAAGAACGAGAAAGGCGAGGTGATGAGTACCGATGAGGTTGTGGCACTGCGTGCCGCTGCTGAAAATGCTCTCAAGGTCGAGGCTGTGCGTGTAATTATGGCAATGCCCAAATGGAACCCGGGTACTCAAGGCGGCGAGGCTGTTAATGTAAGCTTTACATTGCCTGTAATGTTCCGTTTGAGATAAGCCTCACGTGTGTTTAACTTTATATTGATTATCAGATTGTATGTTTCAAAAAAGAATATATTTTGTATCCTTGACCGTGGCGGTTGCTCTTTTGTGTTCCGGTTGCGCAGCATTACACAAGAATGTATATCTTCCCGATAATAAAAAAGGCACAAGTGTGGTGACGCAATGGAATTCCAACGGGGATTACGATATAAAAGGAAAAACCTTTGTATTGTCCCCTGCCGATGATTCAATAGCCGCGGACGACATGGACTTCTGTACCTTTGCCCGGCTTGTGGAGAAATCACTGCTCTTCTCCGGAGCGATAAAGGCAAGTGAGGGGCAGGCGTGTGATATGCGTATTATGCTGGATTATAAATCTTACTGCAATTCTGGTATAAAAGAGACGCTCCCCAACAGCAAGACCTCACCATTGTCATCGGCCGGGTACATATCGCCTACCTATGCCTACCGGGCAAGCATGGGCATAATAACAAGAACAACGGAGTATGATCATTATGTGAATATGTATGCCTTGGACGGTGCGAACAGCGAATCCAACGACACGCTCTGGAGCATAAAGGCATATAGCTTGGGAACGCCGGAGCAACTGCATGAGGTTATGCCGTTTGTCGCATATTCCTTAAGAAATGAGTATGGCTTGAGCAGTAAGGGTGCAAAAAAGGAGAGTGTCTTCCCGCATGACTATATGTTCAGGCTGTATTACAAGAATTTCCTTAATCAGCCAAATGTCACCGACTGGCCGGAATGCAGAAACAGTGACGATGATTTCAAAGTGGCTTTTGTTGCGGAATATGATGACGAGACGTTTGTGTGTATAAGGAAAAGTAATGGGGGAAGGGGCTACTACTCTTTCGGACCGTCAATCTATCTTGATGTGGATGGTGAAAGGTTCCCGGGAACGGTGGTGAATACCGATTATTCTTTGGGTGATAAAGTGTGGAACGAATATGGAACAAGGTATTTTGTGTTCCGCTTTCCGGTGAATGTGGCGCATGAGCCGGTAATAGGTATGTACGACGAGGATAAACGTGGAAAGAAAGGCCTGGAGTGGCAGGATATCCGATTAAAGTAATGGTTTTTTATAAAAAATATCTTCTGAATTATGTCAAGACACTATCATTTGTTGGCTGTGGCCTTTGCTGCAATAATGGCAATGGGCTGTTCTAATGAGCGTAAAGATGTTGCTGTCGCTGAGAATGCAGCAGTTACTGTAGTCAATAAGGACACAGATGCAAAGAAACTTCCTGCCGATGCTGTACCGTTCAGCTACAGGCATCATATTTGCTTTGATGTGATGTTACGCGATTCGGTTCCTGCACGCATGATATTCGATACAGGTGCAAACAATATGCTGCTCGACTCGGCATTCTATGCTTATCATTTTGCTGCAAACGGCAATCTGCGCAAGGCTATGCTTGGCGGAGCAGGCAACGGAATGGAAATGGCAAACATCGACGCAAGCGGCTGGAGCTACCGTGTTGGCAATAAGTCACATACTGAACAGATGGCGGTGGTGCTTAATCTACGTAAGATAGTTGGTGATGATGTCGATGGTCTGTTCGGCTTGCCGTTCATGCAGGGCAAGCGAGTGGAATTCAATTATGCCGACGGCTATATGCGTTTCCTCACAGCAGGCGAGGAGATTGCCAATGACTTTTTGCGTGTTGATTGCAAATGGCTCGGCTCCAAGAAAGAGCGTATAATTTTGCCGCTATCCATAGCATTCGCTAACGGTTATACCTTTAACGGAGATTTCCTGCTCGATACCGGTATGCCCGGTACGTTGTCACTCAACAGCACCACGGCCAAGAAACTGAAAGCCAATGGGGTGCTTGATGATGCCGGCAAGTTCGTTTATACAGTAGGTGGTATAGGCGGTTCGGCTGTGCAGAATGATATTTGTGCCTCGCAGATAAATGTCGCCGGCCATGTTCTGAACGATGTGCGTATCAACTGTTCCGAGAACAGTCTGGGCTCATTGGCCGATGATAGCTACGCCGGACTTGTAGGCAATGGATTCTTTGAGCGCTTCGATGTGGTCTTTGATTTTGCTGAGTGGGTAATCTATCTCCGTCCGAACAGGAATTTCGGTGCACCGCAACCGAACTATTTCGGCATTGCCTTTACACCTATGGCCGACCATTGGATAGTGAACGGTCTGTTGGAGGGTGGTAATGCCGCAAAGGCCGGTCTGCGCCGTGGCGACCGCATTGAGTCTATCAATGGTATCAGGGCTACAGACAGCAATGCCTCTTCACTTTATCCGCTCCCCGAAAAGTTGACATTAACTGTGATGCGTGACGGAAAAATTGTAGAGATTAGTGTGCAAAAAGAGTAACCGGTAGAGTATTGGTGAGGTGTTAAACTTTTTTAACAGTATTTTTTGTAACAAAGGACGTTTTTTTACGTCTATTAGATAAAACGTAGAATTAAGTGAACTTTTGAAAAAAAAGAACAGCCAGGTTGGTGGTTCTCCTGGCTGCCGGGTACGCTGCATGCGATGTTCTGTCGCCCCTTTCGCGAAGGTGCATTAAACGTAGATACAAAATTATTAAATAAGGAACATTTTGCATGTGGCGTACCCTTTATTTTATCTCGGTTAACTTAATTTAACAATCGTGGGGGTGAAATGGAGAAATGCTTATCTTTGCATGACCGGAATTTTTCCATATCAGGTCTATTGATTTTGCGAAAAGATACTTTTTTAAAAAAAGTTCTAAAATTATTTGGAAAGTAGATGATTGGTGTTTTATATTTGCGGTGTACTAATAAACTAATACACTATGATTGAAGTCGAGAAGCCGAATTTTTCTTATTTAAACCTGCTTGAGATAAAGAAGACACTTTTAATATTGCTATTGGCATTCATCAGCTTGGGGGTGAGTGCGCAGAACTTTGCCGTGCAGGGCAGGGTGGTGGATGTCGAGAATGTTACCGAGGGGCTTCCCTCGGCAACGGTACGTCTGCTCAAGAACGATACAACAGCCGTTGCCGCAGCTCCCACAGATGCCGACGGGCGTTTCGACATTAAGGCAAAGAGTGCCGGAAAGTATATATTGGAGGTCTCTTTTGTGGGTTGCGAGACAATGAGGAAAAAGGTTGAACTCACAGCCAGGCGCCCTGTTGTGAAGCTCGGTGACCTTATGCTGGCGCGCGATGTGCTGCTCGACGAACTGCAGGTGACAGGCCTTGCGCAGGAGCTCACGATAAAGGCCGATACATTCATATACCACGCCAATGCTTTCCGTGTGCCCGAGGGCTCAACCATTGCTGCACTTATCAAGCAGATGCCCGGTCTCACCATGGATTCCGAGGGTAATCTCACTTTCCAGGGCAAGGCCGTAAGTTCAATACTTGTCAACGGCAAGCCTTTCATAGGCGATGCCAACACTGCAATGTCCAACATTGTGAGCGATGCTGTACAGGACATAGCCGTGTACGAGAAGACCGATGAGGAGAAGGAGTTTGCCGGTATACACGATACGGACAAGGCTACCGTTGTCGATCTCAAGATAAAGAAGGAGTACCAGTCGCAGTGGAACGTAAATGCCAACCTCGGTGGCGGAACGCACAGCAAGTATATGGCAAAGGTCTTTGCCTCCAACTTCACCGACAGGCGCCGCACGGCTGTCTATGCCCAGGTGAACAATATAAGCGAGAACCAGGTTGCCGATGAGAACGGCAACTGGCATAACGACACATGGGGGGCCATGGGTCTCTACACCTACCGCAAGGCTGGCGCCATAATGTCGTGGGACAACGGCCGCAAGAACACCGAGGCCGGCCATCTTGAGATGGATGCAGAGGTTGAAGTAGGTCACGATGGCGGAAACAATGACGGGATAAGTAATGTGGAGTATCTCCTTGGTACTGCCGGCAGCCACTATTCATATCAGCGCTCGCAACGTTACGGCCGCAACAGGGATATTGACTTCAGGGGCAGCATGACATTCAACATCGACACGCTGAACCGTATCACGGCATCACTTTCTTACGTATACAATGACAGCCGTAATGATAATGTATCAAACCAGTCGACATATTCTGCCATAGCAGATTTTGCCAACCCGGAGAAGGGGTTAATCGGAGATAATGTGGGCGATGAACTCAAGGCGTTGGGAATAAACTCCAATACTGCGCAGACATTCTCAACGGGTCGTAACAATATGTTCAGAATAGACGTCCACTATGTACATCGTTTCAGGAAAGAGGGTTATTCGCTCACTGCTGATGTCCGGTACAACACAAACAGCAACAGGAGTTACAGTGATGGACTCACCGATTACCGTTATTTCAACAGCAACACTCCCGGTGTCGTGGACCGCCGTTACAGTGTAACACCGTCAAACAATAGCGACTTTGCGGCGAATGCAACATTGCAGGGTGCATTCAACAAGAACATACAGTTTGTGGTCTCATACGACTACAACCGTACGAAGAATGACAATGCATACGACATCTACAGGCTCGACCGTTACCCCTATTATTCACAGCCTGGCATTCATTTGGGCGTGCGTCCATCGACAGCCGACTCGCTTGCTGCAGTAATAGACGTTGCCAACAGCCTCTATTCGGAGACAACAGAAGAGGTTCATAGGTTAGATGCCGCTCTCATTGGTGTGTGGGAGAAATTCGAGGCGAATGTGAGTGCTCCTGTCCAGTACAAGGACGAGACACTGTTATATAAAAGGAACGGCGTGACACATTCTCCTTCGCGTGGATATTTCGAGTGTACCCCGCACGCCCGCATCAAGTGGAAGCCCGTGAAGAACGGTGAGGTATCGCTGACGTACTACGGATATTCCCGCCGTCCCTCAATGCTTGAGCTGTTGCCCATCACCGATACAAGCAACCAGATGATTGAAAGGGTGAACAACCCGGGGCTCAAGATACAGTGGAACAACCATTTCAATCTCTACAGCCGTTGGTTCAACGAGAAGCGTGGCGACAGCTACAGCCTTTATGCAAGCAGTGGCCTCTACAGTAACAATATTGTAGACATAATCGAGACTGACCCGCTTACCGGCAAGATGCGTCACACCAAGGACAATGTCAACGGCAACTATTATGTTTCTGTGGGTGCAAACACCGAACAGCCTCTTGACAAGGAGCGTCACTGGTCGTTGTTCGTAAGTGGTGCGTACAATATTAACCGCAGCAAGAACTATGTGGGAGCAATGGGTGACAAGCTCGGTCTCTCTGTAGTGCACAGCTATTCACCACGTGCAGGCATGACCCTCAAATGGCGCAGCGGAATGTGGAGCGTGAATCTTGACGGACAATATACTGCCGAAATAGCACGTTACGACGTTACTCCCGAACTCGATCAGGACGGACATACCTTTGAGTGTAGCCTGCAACCACAGGTAGACCTCCCGTTCGGAATGTCCATCAACACCTCCTTTATGCTCTTTGGCCGTCGTGGATATGCCGATGAGATAATGAACCACGACCAGTGGCTGTGGAACGCGACAATATCGCAGTCATTCCTCAAGAACAAGGCTTTGACCCTTCAGCTCCAGGCTGTGGATATATTGCACCAGCGTACAGCAGAATACAGCTTTGTACAGCCGCATATGCGCTACTTCAGCCGTGAGAAGGTGTTCTTCAGCTATGTGATGCTTCACGCGATATACAGGTTCAATATCGGAGGGAAGTGATGTATAATGTTGTAGGGCGGGGTCATCCTGCCCTGTGAATGTTTAAAGTTAAATGTTTAATGTGTTACGTGTAGCGTTTGATGTGCTATGTTGTAGTGGGGTCGGTACCCTATGGCTCTACACGTGCCGGTCAATACACGGAATATAACTCTCCCTCTGTTTATAGAGGGAGTACCCGAAGGGGGGGAGGGAGTTTTGTCTATTGGAACCATTAATTTTGAATAGTGACTCTTGATGTCAGGGACTATCCATAATTTTGTGTAAATAGAGATTACAGGGTTTTCATTTACACAAAATATTTTATACAGCCGTTGCTTGAAATCTATGATTGATTGTTGTAAAGCGTAGTCTTTATGCAACTACTCCGAATCAATATTTTGAATCTTGTCAATTAGTTCAATCAATGGCTTGCCGTCAATTTTAAAATTTTCAATCAACTCCATTTCATCTGCATAAACTTCGTATTCTTCAGTAAAATTCTTGTCACATGTTGCCGCATGATTGTATTCTTTCAACAGAAAAAACTCTTTACCCTTGTAAGTAAAACTTACATCATAGCATAAAACTCCAAAACGGTAAAATAAAACCTCCTCGGCCCAGTTTTTGTATCCTTCGTAAGAATCTCCGTATTTCTTTTTATTTGGCGGATACTTACAGTTGTAAGGGTATCCGTCCTTGTCTAAATCAAAGTGTGGTTTGAATACATTTCTGTACGTGTTTAGGTCAAAGATTTTATCCCTCAACTTCAAAAACGGTATGCCATCAATTGAAAAATTCTCAATTAACTCCAATTCATTCGGGTATTCAGCAATAATCTCTTTCTTGGTTGCATTGTATGCAGTTGCGGGGGTGTTGTGCTTGTAAAAGTAATATCTCATTCCGTTGTATATAAAAGAGACATCTTTTCCCAACACCATAAATTCGTAAAACAGAATTTCTTCAGTTCTGTTTTTATATCCACCGAACTCATCGCCGTACAATTCCTTGTTTGGTGGATATTTGGCATTTATCGGGTTGCCTTCAGCGTCGTTGATTATATAAGGTCGGTTCATTTCTTGAAGTTTATTATTTTTTCAATAAGTGATTTCATTTTTTCAGTAACAGCACTAGCATCTCCTTCAGGCTTCCCATTTTTCCATCTATGATAATGGGTTCCTAATCCATGGTGGTCAATAGTGTGGATCTCATATTGTTTTTTGCCATCAGCTCCATATACGCCAATCTCCTTTAATCCCTTACCATTGCGATAAAATGTCGCATATATCCTATTGGGTGTATGACTCTCTTCGGGGAGTTTTACACCTAATTTGGGATTTTTGGTTTCAAGTATCTTTATATTATCTCCAATGCTTAATATAGTCTTGTATGTCCTACCGTCTTCAAAGTTAGTTATTCCACTAAAGAAACTACCGTTTCCTCCCATTATTTAACAATTTAAAGTTCTCATTTTCAAAATATGTGCATATCTCTTCATGCTCTTCAGGCATTTTCTCGCCGTATCTTATTATATGACTTGGTTCTAAACGTCTGATAGCTTCTTTATATCCTTGCAACCATAGATATTTAGAATATGCGGACTTTTTCACTCCTGTACAGTTTATGGCAATTACACCATTTTTTTCAATGCCTGTAAAACTGTAATCATAACTATCCGGGGTACTCCATGTCACGTTAGGAATAACATTTATGCCGTTTTTGCTCCAATAGGCAGCAAAAGCCTTGTTCAGATAACAGTGATAAAGTTTCATCGGGTATGGCATTTCTATGTATTGTGAAAAATCAGGTGCTATAACTGATTTGAAACGTTTTAGTATCTCAAGATACTTTTCGGGATATGTAAGTATTCTTGTGAACTCTTTGTCATTGATATAAAAGTGTACAGTTGTGTCATATCTCTTTTTGGCAACGGCTTTGTTGAAAGATAATAATTCACAGGGTATCTCACCTTTGTATGTTTGTTGTACAGGCATTTCAAAGGTGCTTTCTGTTATTAGACTCTCAAATATTTTCATCTTGTATGTTGTCTGGTTAATATTTTTCTTCATAGTTGTTTTTTGCAAACATAATGTGGCTGTTGGCTTGTAAGGTTGTTGTTTCGATAATTTCTTTAATTAAAAATATTGTAATCTATTATCTACATTGCATGAAACTCTCTCTGTTTTATACAAATTATCGGCCGGAATTCTGCTTCTTGTTCATTTTTTAGGTATCTTAGCACTGTTTAAGAACAACGTTTGTGTAGTAGAAGAATAAAATGATATGAGCAGAATAAGAATTTGTCTATTGGCGGTTGTGATTGTCCTGGTGGGGTTGGTGGCTTATGGTTGGGGTAGCCGTCCTGCCGTGCAGGATGCGGCTTCAACGGGCTTCTCGGCCGAGCGTGTGGTAAAGGATATTGAGGTCATTTCCCGTGAGCATCACTCCGTGGCGCATCCTAAGGAACGTGCCGATGTCCGTGATTACCTTGTCTCAAGGCTCACACAGCTTGGAGCAGATACCATAAGGCTCTTTGAATACCCGTCACTCACAGGCCCCGAGAACAAACATGTAACATATACCTTCGATGCGACCAATGTGCTTGCAACATTTGCACCCGAAAACTCAGCAGAACAGCCTGCCTATCTGCTTATGGTTGCGCACTACGATTCGCGTTACTCGCAGCCCATTGCAAAGAGTGACACGGTGTGGTCCTACGGTGCTGCCGATGATGGTTACGGAGTGGGAGTAATCCTTGAGACAGTGGCTCAGGCACTCAAGTACCGTGCCGACTGGAAACAGGGTGTCAAGGTGCTCTTCACCGATGCCGAGGAGGTGGGCATGAAGGGTATGAAGGCCATGTGGGAGAACAACCGCGAGGAGTTCGATGATGTAGGCTTTATGATTAACCTTGAGGCACGTGGTCCGTTCGGTCCTGCATTGCTCTTTGAGACATCGCCGGGTAACGGGAAACTGATGGAGCTATATGAGTCTGTAGCGGAATATCCGTTCACCTATTCGCTGACAACGGTCGTATATGGCTTCATGCCTAACTTCACCGACTTTACAATAGTGAAGGACGAAATCCCTGGCATGAACTTCTCTACAATTGCCGATATAAACCACTATCATACCGACCTTGACAACTTCTCGAATGTCAATGCCAGTTCAATACAGCACTATGGCTCGCAGGTTGTCCCTGTTGTGCATAAGTATCTTACCGATGCGCAATACTCATCCCGCTGCAGCCTTGTTTCCGATGCCGATACAATCAACTTTACACTGCCGCTAATAGGCTTGTTCAATTTTACAAAGGGGCAGTATATTATGCTGAATTGTGTGATATTCGTGTTGTTTGCAGCGGCATTGGTGCTTGAGGTGTTGCGCGGGCGTGTGCAGCTTGCCAAGGTCATGCGTGGCGCATCAAGGGCGTTGCTTGTTGCTCTGGCAGCTCTTGTGGCAGGAGAGCTTGTCGCGTTCCTCTCATGCTGTGTCACAGGTGTTACGTTCAAGCCTTTCGGTATTGTGCAGGGTATTCCGTTCGATAATGCGGCAATGCTGCTGTCGGCAGTGATAATGGTATTGGCGGTAGCCGGGGTTCACATCAAGCAGCGTTGCAAGGCCGTTGATGCAACATCGAATTCCTTGCGCAAGAGCGCAGGAGCTTCGGCGGCAACGGCAATAGCGACCAATAAGCTTTATGGCACGCTTTTCCTGATGATGCTGTTGAGTCTTCTGTTGCTCATCTTCATAAATGAGAACCTGATGTTCTTCATTCCTCTTACGGTTGCTACTGTTGCAGTCGTGCTTTACAGGCTCACAAAGCTCAAGGAGTGGTTCCTTGTTGCAATAGCATTGATACTGCTGCACGCATTCTCGTTCCTCTATGCACTCGCAATGGCGCTTACCATAGGTGCCCTGGGCGCGCTTCTTATGCTTGCAGTACTGGATGTGCTGGTTGTGGTTCCGTTGGTGGATATGTATGTCACCAAGAAACCATACTGAAAAGTGTTTGATGTGTAATGTTGAAAGATCTAATAGATAACAACAGCAGGCTGGCAATTGCCAGCCTGCTGTTGTTATAAATGGATTCCTTTTATTTAGCAGCTCATTGCTCCACAGCAGTTGATGACCTGGCCGCTTACGTAAGCCGACATGTCACTTGCAAGGAACAACGCTACGTTGGCAACATCCTCGGGGTTGCCGGCGCGGCGCAGAGGAATTGTCTTTGCCCACTCGGCACGCATCTCCTCGGGGATGGCGCTTGTCATGTCAGTGACGATGAATCCTGGAGCAATACAGTTTGCCCTGATGCCGCGAGGGCCCATCTCCTTGGCTATGGACTTGGCAAGGCCAATGAGTCCGGCCTTTGATGCCGAGTAGTTGCACTGACCGGCATTACCGTTCTCGCCTACGACAGATGACATGTTTATGATGCTGCCGCCACGTTGCTTTGCCATCACAGGGACAACGGCGCGCGTGAAGTTGAACGCCGATTTCAGGTTTGTGGTGATTACAGCATCCCACTGCTCCTCGGTCATGCGCAGGATAAGGCCGTCCTTTGTTATTCCGGCATTGTTCACAAGCACGTCAATGCGTCCGAAGTCGGCTGCAACCTCCTTTACAACTGCGTCGGTGGCTGCAAAATCGGCAGCGTCTGCTGCGTAACCCTTGCACTTGACGCCCAGAGCCTCAATCTCCTTTATAAGTTCCTCGGCATTGCTGTTGATCTGTCGGTATGTGAAAGCCACATTGGCACCGGCCTGTGCAAATTTTACTGCAATGGCGCGTCCTATTCCTCGTGTTGCTCCTGTAACAAGAGCTGTCTTTCCTTCCAATAGTTTCATAATGTATAATTTTTGTTGCTTTCTGCGAAGATAAGGCTTTGGCCCGGATTTTTGGCAACAATTTCCGATAAAGTGTTATGAAATTACGTAAAAGCACGTGACGAAAAACACTCAGTTAACGTTTTTTAAGTATTTTTTAATCAGCTGATTTTTAGAGTGTTGGATGTGTGTATATTACTGATATATAGCATTATAGCTGTTTGCGGATTTGCTCTTTTTTGTCTAAATTTACATAGAGAATGTATGGTAGAAGCCTGTTTTTGCCGACTTCTGCCGGATTGTAAATTTAAAAGACATTATTATGAATAAAATCTATTCGGAGCCTATTTTGAAGGCTGAATCACTGGTTGAAGGTGTCAAGACGCAGGCAGATTTGCTTGCCAAAAAAGGTATTGTAATTGATGTGGATGCGCTGTCGGCTGCCTGCCGTGCATTGGAGCAGGCCGGTGCCGAGCAGGATGACGCTGAGGCTAAGCTGAAAGAGGCGCGCGAGGCTGCCCATGCCAGACTCGAGGAACTGAAAACACTTTTTGTCGTTTCAAAATCTCCAATAAAGCAGAACTTTCCGCCCGAGGTGTGGTTGTCGTTCGGGGTGCTCGATAAGAAATGAATTAACGGAGTTGACTAAAAAGCGGATTTCAGCGTTATACAATGCACAATAAATCCTCATTTACGTTCTGTAAACTGCGGTTCATTGAGCATCGCAAGCCTTGAACTCCATCTTTTTATTCATCTCCAAATCAATGAGGCTGACTTTTGTCAGCCTCATTGATTATTATCTCCATCTTCTTTTGTGATGCCCTCTCCGTTTACGGTGTGGTCCGCGCTCTTTTCTGTGGTGGTGGCGCTTGTGCTGTCTGTACTCTTTGCGTTTCTCGCAACAGTTGCAGCCGTTTGATATAATGGTGTCTGTTACGGCCGCTTTGTTCTCCTGCTCAATTTCTGTGGCAACGTTCTCTGTCGCTACAGGCTTCCTGGCAAGTATCGAGTCTGCAAAAAGGTGACGTGCCGGCAGTTGCTTTATCATGCCGTTCTCCTTTTGGCTTACGAACCTTTTCTTTTCGCTTCTCTTCTCCTGTGCCTGGACGGTGGGGCAGTGCAGTGCTCCCGAGCAGAACATCAATAATACTGTAAATCTTAAAATGCTTTTCATGTTGCGAATATAAGAAAAGTTGCAGAATTTCTATTCATTCTTGTTGCAATAAGAGCTTCCGTTTACTATATTTACATAAAATAACGTGAATTAGGTGTAACGATACGGCAGCAGAGTCCTCCTCTGTTTTAACCCCTCAGTCACTACGTGACAACTGAGTCCCCTCTGTTTAACCCCTCAGTCACTTCGTGACAGCTCCCTTTGAAAAGTGGAGCAGCCCGGTGGCACAAGCGAAGCGCTGTGACGGAGGAGTTTTAAAAGTGGAGCAGCCCGGGGGACCGCTTGCGGTGAAGAAGTCTGAAAGTGAAGCTTTGCTGTAAATTATACCGAATTCAGTTGAATTAAACATCTTCTTTTATGAATGTAAAGATAAAGTTGCTGTATCTTGTTCTGCTTTTTGCGCCATTGCTTACGTTGCTGGCGCAAGAGAAGCGGTATGACATATACGCCGTGGGGTTCTACAATCTTGAGAACCTCTTCGATACAATACATCAGCAAGGCAAGAACGATTATGAGTTCCTTCCTGATGGCGTCAACAAGTGGAGCACAAAGAAATATTCGAATAAAATAAAGAACATCGCGATGGTGCTCGATGATATGGCATCCTCTGTGCCCTCATCGGGATTGGCGGCGGTGGGTGTATGCGAGGTGGAGAATGCAGCGGTCCTGCGTGACCTTGTTTCCTGCGAGCCTCTTGTCCGTCGCGGATGGAGTTTTGCCCATTTCGAGGGGCCGGATAGCAGAGGTGTCGATTGTGCCTTGCTGTATAACCCGAAACTTTTCAAACCGACAGATGCATGGCTGGTACCTTATACGGCTGCAAAGAGAGATACAACATATATCACTCGTGGCTTCCTTGTTGTAAAGGGAGAGATTGGCGGTGAGGTGCTGCATCTGATTGTCAACCACTGGCCGTCGCGTTATGCGAAGTCGCCAGTGCGTGAACGTGCCGGAGTGCTTGTGCGTCAACTCAAGGATTCCATTGTCGGCGCCGACCCAAAAGCCAAGGTGATTATACTCGGTGATTTGAATGATAACCCCGATAACAAGAGCGTCAGTGAGTCTTTGGGTGCAGTGCGTAATAAGAAAGATGCTTCTACTGCTGTGTCCTTATATAATCCTTGGTGGAACATTCTGCGCAAAGAGGGTAGGGGAACGCAAAAGTATCGTGGCAAATGGAATCTCTTTGACCAGATAATGGTAAACGGCAACCTTGTCAACGGTGGAAACTCCGTATTGGGCTTTTATAAAGCTGAGATATTCTCACGCGATTACATGTTCCAAAGCAAAGGTAAGTACAAAGGCAGTATCAAACGCACGCATGCCGGTGGTGTATGGCTCAACGGCTACAGCGACCACTTGCCGGTCATCCTTTATTTGAGGAAGGAAATAAGATGAAAGGATCTTGATCTATAAACTGTTGTCTTGTAGCTTGTTGGTGCCTGTTTTTAATGAACGATTGCATTTTTCTTTAAAAAAATGCTCGAAATATTTTGCAGGATTAAAAAAATGTCATACCTTTGCACCCGTTAAGCGAAACGCACTGCGGAAATAGCTCAGTTGGTAGAGCACACCTTGCCGCAAAGAATAAGGTTTCCAACCTTGGCAAGGATGAGTAAAACAAACGAGCATGTTTGACAAATGCGGAAATAGCTCAGTTGGTAGAGCACAACCTTGCCAAGGTTGGGGTCGCG
>CALCYA010000077.1 GCA_937906165.1 uncultured Bacteroidales bacterium
TTCCTCCTCTGCCTGAGGGGAGGTGCCAGTTTACTGGCGGAGGGGTGGGAGTGCTTCGTGCGACATGTTGCAGCTCGGCTGTCGAGCTTTTGGTAATTACTTTATTTGCACCTTGACAGCTCTCACTTAACCAGCACTTTTTCCCCGTTGATAATGTAAATGCCGCTTTTGGTACTGTCCGGTACCATGCGGCCGCTCAGGTCGTATATGGAACCCACGGTGGCGCTGGCGGTGATCTCCTTAATGTCTGATGTTGCAAGCAGTGCGCGGTAAAGCTCGTCGAGCTTGTTGTATGTGGCATCCAACTCGTTGTTGTCGACGCTGTTCTCGTACAGGTACTTCGCTGCTACCATAAGGTTATAGATGTTCTCAACCTCGTCCTTGGTGACATCTTCCCTGTATGCGCTCTTGATAGTGCTCTTGCCACCGATGGAGCTGAGTCCGAACTCTCCCATGTGCCAGTATGTGCGCTCGGCAAGGATCTTGAAGCGCAGGTAGCGGTAGTTCTTTCCGCAGTCTATTATGTCCGATGTGTAGTCGGTGCTCGATACCTGTGGCAGTCCCTTGTCAATGGTATTCACCTCTTTATAGTTCTGCTTGTCGTCGCTGCACATGAGGGTGATGGCGTCGGGAAAATCCATGCCGCTGCTTGTCGTGCGTGTATTGTAGGTGAACTGGAACAGTGAATTGTAGTTCTCTTCCCCAAGGTCAACCTCAATATAATGGTATCCCTCATCTGTTGCCGGATTATGCCAGTTGGTGTGGAAAAAGAAGGTGCTGTTGTTCTTTATGCCGTCTACAAGATAGAGTATGCTTCCTTCCTCAGGGTCAGCTGCATTGGACCAGATGTAGTTGGCTGCATTCGGGTCTTTGGCTTGCATCGCAATCTTTGTGGTCTTGCCACGGTCTACAACAACCGCAAGATCATTTATAAGTGTCTCTACTTTTGCAATCAGTGCTCCAAGGTTATTCCTGCTCTCACCCTTGCTGAACACCGCAGTGTATGTGGCGTCCTCTGCAGCGTACATCTGCTGTACAGGCTCTGTGCTTACGACGCGTCCATAGTGGTCCTTCCAGCCGATGAAGTCACAACCTTCGGCTGTGGCTGCCTCAATGGTGAATGGTACTCCGCGTGACACTTCCCACTCTGTGGCCTTTGAGCCGTCGGGGGTCTCGTCGGTAGATACTGCAACGGTTCCCCATTCGTTGTTGTTGGCCTTGACGGTTATGTGTGATGCTGTACTTGAGTACTCTGTGATGTTGAGTATTATCTCATAGCACATACGGTTGAGTGTACCCTTTGCGGGGTAAGCTCCCAGGGTGGTGTTGTAGCCGCCTTTCCATGCTCCGTCAAAGCGTAGGCGCATGTGTGTTATGCCAAGCGGAATGTCGTAAGGGAGCAACACATTAATGTTGCCTTCGCAAACATCGGTGTTCTGCGCATTGCGGCTGCCGACGCTCTTGAGGTGCTCGCCCTCGTCGTCAAAATCTCCGTCGGAGTTGAGGTCTATGTATGCGCTCAGGAAGCAGTACTTGAGGGCATCGCTCTCGAGGTCGCTCCATGTAACGTCGAAGCTTGCGCCGCGCGGAACATCCATGATGCGCGGAACGGTGTTGAACAGCGTTGCCGGGGTGTTGCCTGTCTCGTATATGACCTCGGCGCTACGGTTGTAGTATGCGAATGTTATCTGTCGCACGAACTGTGCCTGTACGGCAACGTCGCCCCAGTCGGCCTTGTCCTCGGCAGGAACGCCCCACTTGTCCTCGATGAAGTTCGCGGTAAATGTTGCCGCTGCCTTGCCGTAGTATGTATAAGGGTTGCTGTTGCTCACCTTCTTGCCCTGGGCGTCGCTCCAGTGGCTGAAGTTGTAGCCGGTGTTCGGTGTGGCGATGATTGTCACAGCCTCGGTATTTGTTACCGATAGCTCCTCGCTGCCCTCGATGGCTACAGTGCCGTTGGCTGCGGCTGAAACGGTTACGGTACGTGCCTCGGTGATATCCTCAACGATGGCTATGCCGAATGTGATGCTTGTGCCGTCGGCGAATGTTACAGTGGCTTTTGAACGTCCGATTTCGGCATCGGCAGGTATCTCCACCGACAGCCCGTCGGCTGTGAGCATTTCGCTGCTGTTCTTGGCAAGGTCTCCATTTAGGTCAATCCAGATGCTTGTGATTTCTGTCTCCTTGCCAATCTCAATCGGTAGCTCTGCCTTCTGTCCTCGGAATGCCTTGGGAGTGACATTGCTGCCCGAGGCGTCACGTGTTATACCCATTGGGAATATGAAGCTGTTGCCCTCGCCCCTTATGCGTCCGAAATAGTTGCCGAATGTCTCTTTGGCCTTCTCGGTTGCGCTCATGTCGGTGGGGATATTGACGGTAGAGTAGTCGTAATCGGTGAAATTCACTGTCCATGGGTACTCAAAACCGTTGAACCAACCGCCTGACGGCGCGCCGCCGTTGCTCTCGAAGAACTTTTTCCAACGTGCATAGTGGAAGTCCTTTATGAGTCCTGCCCAGCAGCGGTTGGAGTAGTCGTGCAGGTCGGTGTCGCCCTTTGACCACACTGTCACCTGTGTGCGAGCGTTCCACTCGAGCCAGTTGCGGTCGTTGACGGTTGTGCCCTCTACCTCGTCGGCAATGTTGCGTGCGAGGCTTGTCCAGCGCTCAAGCTTGAAATTCTCATCGTATGAGAGCATTGTGTCAAGGTCGAGCATCAGCTGCAGGTAAAGGTTGTAGAGGCGTTTGTATTCGTCGGTGTTGCCCTCGCTCTTTGCTGCATTGATAAGAGGCAGCAACTCGTATGCATAGTCCACCATCGACTGGCGTATGACATCGATGACATCGTAGTTGTAGTTGGCGATACCGTCCTCGGTGGTGATGAGGTCGCCGATTGATATAAGCTCGTCGGCTGCAACAAGAACCTCCTGTGTGTCCCAATAGATGGCTGCCGTGCTCCAGCTCGAAACGCGGTCGGGAGCCCATTTGGGGCGTGCGAGGATTACGGCCTCCGATGTTCCCTGCTGGTCGTTGGGGCAGTTCCACACCGACTCCTTCAGCCTGTTCAGTGCCGAGTGTGCCTTGTCGTTCTTTATGCCGTAACGTGCATGGGCATATTCTGCGAGCCACTCGTCAACGGTGGGCGGGTTGCTTGCATCCATCCATGGAAGCTCGAACAGCATGTCGTAGAGAATCGGGTTGGTCTCTGTGCCTTCGGGGGTAGCGCCAACACCCTTCATGTTGCTCTTTGAGAGGGCCGAGAAGTAATCTTCCATTGTCGTCTGCAGGCGTCCGTGCATTCCGCTGCGTCCGCCGAAGTTGTGGAGCATACAGAAGATGAAATCGCATCCGCTGAAGTATGCAGTGTTCCACTTTGCCTTTCCGCGTGCGTCGGCAAAGAGATCGAGACCTATGAAACGGTCGCTGTAGCCCTTGTTCTTCATCACGCTGAAAGCACCGCTCTGTGGTACACCCTGCCAGTACTGGATAATCCATTTGGCCTTGTCTGGGGTGTTGTAAAGGTTCTTCTCTTCACTGCTTACGCCTGCAAAATAGTCGTCAAGGTATTTCATCACGTTGGGGTAGCAGTTCTCGTTTGTGACGCCACCAGGCAATGAACCCTCGTGGAAGGGGTCCATGCTGTAGAACTCCGATACACCCATCACCTCCTCAAGGTGCTTGTAGTATATGGGGGCCAGGTTCTGGTAACTTGTGCTTGCCGGGTTAAGAATGTCGGGGCGTGTGTAGCCGCCGGCCCATGTGCCGTTGTTTATGACGTGTGCCTTGTTGAAGCCCTCAATGGTATATTTTGTGATGCAGTTGGGCACCTGTCCGCTGAAACCGGGGATAACAGGCTGCATGCCTAACTCGCGCATACGTTGCAACATATTACGGCAGAGCTGTTCCTGACGTGTATACCACCAGTCAGGGTTACCGTTCATGACCACATCCTTGGCATTGATTGTTCCACCCCAGCCCTCGAGGTTGTTCATGGCGAACCATGCGATGAATCCCGGGCCGGCAATGTAGCTGTTGATGTCGCTCTCGCTGATGCCTATCTCGCGCAGGAAGTTACGTGTCACCACGTCCAGTCCTACAAGGTTCAACGGAGCGTTTATGCCGTGCAGTGCCATCCAGTCAATCTCCTTCTGCCAACGGTCCCATGTCCAGAAAGCCATTGAGTAAGAGAATGTACAGGTGTTGAAGTCGTAACGGTATGCTGCACTGCTGGTGCGTTTCTCCTCGGCGGCGGGAACAGGCAATGACACTGCGGTGAGGTCAGTTGTGAGGTTGTTCCATGTGAGGTTTATGTGTGCATAGTGGTTGAGGTACCAGTTGATACCTGTTGCCACCGAGAGGACACTGTTTCCCTTGATGCAGGGCTTGCCGTCCTGCGAGGTGATGACAAATGCGTCTTCTCCGTTGGCTCCTGCGAGCGAACTGTCGACTACTGTGACGAACTTGTCCGATGCGCCCTTGCCGCCGATGCGGTCGAGCAGGCCTGCTATGGCTTCCTGGGGTGTAGCTATAGGCGCCTGGGCGTTGACGGTGACTGCTGTGAAAAGTGTCATCAGCAGCAGAACCAGTGTGGTAATTCTTTTTCTCATATTATGTTCTTTTTATTTTGCGGCAGTGAATGTGCTGTATAGCGCATATAATAATATAATATAACGTGAGTTCGATATAAGCTAAATCAAATCGCGAACCTGTCATCCCGA
>CALCYA010000078.1 GCA_937906165.1 uncultured Bacteroidales bacterium
GCTGAAGCCAAGCATATAAAAATACAGGACTTTTCATGCCTTACGACATTTCATTACAATAGTATTTTCGCTTTGTTACTCTCTTTTCATAAATCCCTCAACTTTTTGCTTAGCCCCCCCAGACTTTGCCGGTGAGCCATGACAATTACCATGTTATTGCTACAAACAATCAGGAAACAAAAAAAACCGGTTCACAGCAAAGTGAACCGGTTTTCAATTATATAAGTTTCAATTACTCAGCACGGAGTGTGAAACGCTGGAAGCCTGTAGCTGTAAGCTCCTTATCGAAGCCCTTCAAGAAATCAGCAACAGAAATCTTCTCGTTCTGGCAGTAGCCCTGCTGGAGCAAGCAAACCTCCTTGTAGTACTTCTGGATACGACCGTCAGCGATGCGAGCGATCATATTCTCAGGCTTACCCTCCTCACGAGCCTTCTCCTCAGCTACAACGCGCTCCTTAGCAACCAAAGCAGGATCAAGATCCTCGCTTGTGAGTGCAAGAGGTGCAGAAGCAGCAATCTGCATAGCGATCTCGTGACCAGCATCCTCGTTAGCCTGTGACAATGCAACCATTGTACAGAGCATATTCTTCTTCTGGTGGTTGTATGTGTATACGTTCTCAGCAGCAAGAGTCTTGTAACCGTCGAGCTCCATCTTCTCGCCAGTGATACCTGAACGAGCTACGATAGCGTCCTGAACAGTACCCTCACCCATTGGGAGAGCCTTTACTTCCTCAATAGTTGCACACTTTGCAGCAACTGCAGCGTCAAGGATATCCTGTGTCAACTTAACAAAGTCAGCACCCTGAGCAACGAAGTCAGTCTCGCACTTGAGAGCGATGATTGCAGCGAAGCCATTCTCTGCCTTTACAAGAACACAACCCTCAGAAGCCTCACGGTCGCTACGCTTAGCAGCTACCAACTGACCCTTCTTACGGATAATCTCGATAGCCTTGTCAAAATCGCCCTCACCCTCGGTCAAAGCGTTCTTGCAGTCCATCATACCAGCACCTGTCATCTGACGGAGCTTGGCAATATCAGCCATTGTTACAGCCATAGTATTTTCTGTTTTTAAGATTAATAAATAATAGAGAATTACTCAGCAGACTCCTCGGCAACCTTAGCAACGCGTGCCTTAGTTGTGCGACGACGAGGTGCTCTCTTCTCGGCATTCTCCTCACCCTCAGCCTCAGGTGCATCTACCTTCTCAACCTTGCGCTCCTCAAGACCCTCAGCGATAGCTGCGCAGCAAGCGTCGAGGATAACCTCTACTGACTTTGTTGCATCGTCGTTAGCTGGGATTACGAAGTCGATGTCGTTAGGGTTAGAGTTTGTATCAACGATTGCGAATACGGGGATACCAAGACGGTTAGCCTCGTGAACAGCAATGTGCTCCTTCATTACGTCAACCACGAAGATTGCAGAAGGAAGACGTGTAAGGTCAGCGATAGAACCGAGGTTCTTATCGAGCTTAGCACGCTGACGAGAGATCTGGAGGATCTCACGCTTTGAAAGGTTTGAATATGTACCGTCCTGTGTGAGCTTGTCGATAGTCGCCATCTTCTTCACAGCCTTACGGATTGTGGGGAAGTTTGTCAACATACCGCCTGGCCAGCGCTCGATAACGTAGGGCATACCTACTGACTGTGCCTTCTCGGCAACGATATCTTTCAACTGCTTCTTTGTAGAAACAAAAAGTACCTTCTTACCGCTCTTTGCGATCTGCTTCAAAGCCTCTGCTGCAGTCTCAGTCATAGCTGCAGTCTTGTGCAAATCGATGATGTGGATACCATTGCGCTCCATAAAGATGTAAGGAGCCATAGCGGGATTCCATTTACGCTTCAAGTGACCGAAATGTGCACCGGCCTCAAGCAATGTGTCAAATGTAATTCTAGACATTTTTTTAAATTTTAATTCGTTTACCTTCTTTTTAATTAAATCCTTTAACCAACCTCCCGGGTAGCCCACCAAAGGAAAGGTGAAGTCCCGAGTGGTTTAGATACTAAACGTATATTTCGAGACCGAATATTAACGTTTACTGAACTGGAATCTGCGACGTGCCTTTGGCTGGCCCGGTTTCTTACGCTCAACCTCACGAGCATCGCGAGTCATGAAGCCCTCTGCACGCAAAGCCTTCTTGTCGTCGGCGTTGATCTTAACCAAAGCACGAGCGATTGCGAGACGCAATGCCTGTGACTGGCCTGTGAAACCGCCACCGTCCAAGTTTACCTTGATGTCATACTTCTCAGCAACATTCAAAGTCATCAGTGGCTGCTTAACCACGTACTGGAGAATGCTTGATGGGAAATAATCCTGCAGATCCTTCTTGTTGATAGTAATTTTACCTGTACCCTCAGTAACGAAAATACGGGCAACAGCGCTCTTGCGTCTGCCTAATGCGTTTACCATTTCCATCTGCTGTATTATTTATAAGAGTTAATATCAATTGTTTTTGGAGTCTGAGCTGCGTGGTTGTGCTCTGGACCGTCATAAATGTAGAGGTTGTCAAGGATGTGGTTGCCAAGACGGTTCTTGGGGAGCATACCTCTTACAACGTGCTTGATAAGGCGCTCATAACCCTTATAACCTGCAGCAACATAAGCAGGAGTGAACTGCTTCTGACCACCGGGATAACCTGAGAATCTCAAGTATACGCGGTCATTCCACTTGTTACCAGTCATTCTAACCTTGCTTGCGTTGATGATGATTACGTTGTCACCACAATCAGCGTTAGGTGTGAAGCTTGGTTTGTACTTACCTCTCAAAAGCTTGGCAACCTTTGTACCAAGACGACCAAGAACCTGGTCTGTAGCATCAACAACAACCCACTCTTTCTGTGCGTTAGCCTTGTTGACCGAAATTGTTTTGTAGCTTAAAGTATCCACTTTAATTCATTTAAAAAGTTAATAATTCCATCAATTCGCGACACTTCTCCGTCAAGCCCTACGGAATTGGAGCTTCACAGAAACCCTCTTCACGCCTGCCCGACCAATTGGCTAGATTGCATCCTTGGCAAACTCAGAGACCTAAAGTATCGTATGCCCATAGTTAGGGCTGATAATAATCGGCTCGCAAAATTACTTCTTTTTAATGGAACAGGCAAGCAAAAGCAACTTTTTTTCAAAAAAAGTACAATTTTCTTTGCACACATGAAAAAAAGCACTACCTTTGCACCGCAATTGAGCAATTGCCCAGATGGCGGAATCGGTAGACGCGCTGGTCTCAAACACCAGTGGGGCAACCCATCCCGGTTCGATCCCGGGTCTGGGTACGGAAGAGAGAAACAAAAGTTTCTCTCTTTTTTTTGTTTTCAATGTATACTGCAGCTCATGGTCACAAGGAGGGATCAACGTAAAATTCGGAGGGATTTAAGAATGCACAGACATTGATTTGCCATATTTTCCTTATATTCGCATAAAAACAGCTGACACAACCAATATGAAAAGATTCGTCATCCTGACACTCTGCATTATAACCGGTACAAGCATCAATGCGCAGGAGAAATTCAAAACTACCAAGCAAATCCAAGCATCTTCTGCAAAAATCAACGGCATTTATATACCTCGTGATGTAGATGACGCTGTCAATGTCCTTGACACATTATTGACAAACGAACAAAAGGACACATTAAAGACTCTATCCTATGAAGATTATATGGCAGGATTGCACCACGGGCTCGGAATGAGACTTCGCAATGATTGGGGTTTATGGAAGGATTCAAGACTCTGTTTATACTTTGAATCATCCGGGATCTCCCATCCTGACAAGATGTCCGATTATATTCTTCTCGCTTTCTATCATCATCTCCACGGGACAGAACGCCCCAATATTAAAGACATCAAGTCATCATCCAATGTAAGTAAAGTGCGAATGTTTCTAAGGCGGTTGTCTACAAGGCGGGGGAATAAAAGAGCTGCGAATGCAGATGCCATCAGAAAACTCAGTGATGATGGTTTTAAGAAAGGAGCAGAAGTATACTATAAATATCCTTACGGTTTCTCGACAGAGAAAGAAGAAAACATATACAGAACAGCCAATAATCCCGAAATGAAGGCAAGAGGCGTCATTAAGAAAATCAACAAGAGACGCAGGTTGTTGCTGATTGAGATAACACACACGCCTGAACCTTATGGAATAATCATCTTCGACGGCAATCAGGCTTGGGACGAGGATTCCCATAGGGACTACTCGACATTCTCACCAGAGACACCAAGCATTTTCTTCATTCAAGAGGGCGAAGAGCTATGGTTCTCTATATACGAAATCAATAAATATTGGCACCCCCTCTAATCGAAAGACAGTAAAAGTTACTATTATTATACCTTATTAATATATTTGAGGTAAACCTCGAATATAGGATGCTGCTCGGGATAAAAAACATTCAAGCAAACTTCGTTTTTCTCGCTCGATTATTCCTATCTTTGCGGTAAACCGCGAAAATAGGCTGCACTCGCAGTGAAATGCCAAAGTGAACTTTGCCTATCTCGCTCGTTTGTTCCTATCTTTGCGGTAAACCGCGAAAATAGACTGCACTCGCAGTGAAATGTCAAAGTGAACTTTGCCTATCTCGCTCGTTTGTTCCTATCTTTGCAAAAGATAAACCCATACGATATGTTCAAAACATTTTTATTTTCACTGATAAGTTCATTGATAATGACAAACAACGAAAAGCCCATTGCAACATACTCAATGCATGTTGAGGGGAAAGACATTGTAATCACAGATATCATCTACATCATGAACGATGATGACAACGACAACATCGACATAATTGCATGTACCGAGAACAAAGGGGAGCTGCACAAGATAGGATGTCCTAACAGCATCACAGCAACGGGATGCGATGTTGTAAAATCATCAATATACAACAATAAGGGAGAAGTTATCTCACAGTTCTGCAGCGACTCTTATATAATCGGCTGTTTCTTACTTGAAGAGGTCCTGAAACACAATCCCAAACTTGCAAAAGACATGGAAGAGTTTCCCTACGCGTTTGCAATCATCAGGAATTTCACAGGAGATATAACATTCACTATCAAAGAGGAAAAGGTTTTCGATGAGAAGATGCCGATATTGAATATCCGCGGAAAAGGAAACATCAATTTCCATTCAGACTACGAACCTGGATATTTTGACGAAGATTAATACAATCATCAAACCATATATCCATACATTTATACATCGATAATCACAAACCAACATATAACACACAAACACCATGACAGACTTAGTTTTAGGCATAATTTGCGTTCTGTACGGAGTATTTACAGCAATTGCAAGGATAATCAAACCCGGGATGTTCAGCAAACTTGAGAGGATGAAAGAAGCGTATGGCGAAAAAGCGGGTTACGCCATTCACCTTGTATCGTATTCTTTAATTCCCATAGGCACCGGCGCATATTTACTTTACAGATACTTCATAAGTCAGGAATAAAGACAAAAGAGATAACGGCTCACCAATCCAAGGTGGGCCGTTATTATATAATGTAGAGATAAGAAATAATGAACAGCAGAGGTAATTCCAATAAACACCGGCACTATCAAAAACACAACAAACAACCGTTCAAACAGCGGAGATAGGGCAAATGCTGTTTGAGCGGTGCATTACGTGTTGCTGTTTATGCGTGAAAAGCGAGTTCTTTTGCCCCCGATGTTTGAACGAAAAGTTGTTTGAGGCAAATTTTGCGTGACCGAGGAATGTCGCTTGCGACTTGTGAGCAAAACGCAAAATGACTGTTTTTGCCAGTGCCGGGACCTTTTGCTTACTTTTCAGTCATGAAAAGTAAGTGACAGAATGACAACAAAAAATATAAGACAACTGATTAAGGGTAAAATAAGCCAAGGAATAACAACTCTATTTAGCTTGTCCTGTGTTATCCACACTAAACAACGTGGATTTGATATAACATATTATACTGAATGATCTCATATTTGTCATTGCCTTTAGCCCCTTCGGGTGACGAACTTCGTTTCTGAACGAATGTAAATTATTATAATAAGCGAATGTAACAAGGATTCATTCTATATTACTCACGAGCGTTACAATAATCGCAAGAGACAAGAATCTCATATTTCGCTATATTTTTGAGATCCCTCGTCGCTGCGCTCTGTCGGGATGACAGGTTCGCGATTTTGTTGAACTTTTATATCGAATTCACGTTAAATAAATACTGAGCGTGAAAGATTGGCACAAATCCATTCACTGAATTACCTTCAATCTTCAGCAAACAGTCAGAAAAAACAGATCAGTGCTCCTCTTAATTACAAATAAAAGGAGCACTGGTCTTTTCTTTAGACAACAAGAAAAGCATTGCCTTTAACACATTCTATCCCTGTAATCCTCGTAACGGAACACCTTATACACCTCCAGCTCACCATTCTGGTGCAGGAGAGCGATGCTTGGGTGGGATATACCGTTGAACATATTTGTCTTTACCGTGGTGTAATGTATCATATCCTCGAACACCACCTTGTCACCTACCTTCAATGGCTGCGGGAACTTCCAACTGCCCATATAGTCACCGCTGAGGCAGCTGTTACCGCCCAGGCGGTAGATATTCTCCTCGAACGGAGCACCCTTTACTGCATCGGCATCGAGTGACTCGGCACCGGTGACTGTAGGCTGGTATGGCATCTCAAGACAGTCGGGCATGTGACAGGTGAAACTCACATTGAGGATAGCGGTACGTATGCCTCGGCTCTCCACAATATCCACCACCTCCGATACCAGTGAGCCTGTCTGCCATGCGAAGGCCGAGCCCGGCTCCAGTATAACCTGCAGGTTAGGGTAACGGCTACGCAAGCCCTTGAGCAAGCCGATAAGATGCTCCACATCATAGTCCTTGCGTGTCATCAGGTGACCGCCGCCTAAGTTGAGCCATTTTATTTTTGGCAGCCACTTGCCGAATTTCTCCTCAATATGCACTAAGGTATTCTCCAGCGCATACGAGCTTGACTCGCAGTGGCAATGGCAATGGAAACCCTCGATGCCTGCGGGCAGAGTCTCGGGCAACAGGTCGGCAGTCACGCCGAAGCGGCTGCCGGGAGCGCACGGGTTGTAGAGCTCGGTCTCAATCTCGGAATACTCGGGGTTGATACGTATTCCGCAAGATATATCATGCCCGGCATCCTTTGTTGCAGGATAGAAACGCTCGAACTGCGACAGCGAGTTGAATGATATATGGCTGCTGCAACGCATCATCTCGCCGAACTCCTCGGCAGTATATGCAGGCGAGAAGGCATGTGCCCTGCTGCCGAACTCCTCGAAGGCGAGACGCGCCTCATGGATGGAGCTTGCTGTGACGGAGTTTATGTACTCGCGGAAGATAGGGAAGCTCTTCCACAGGGCAAAAGCCTTGAAGGCGAGGATTATCTCCACGCCTGCCTCACGTGCCACACGGCTTATGAGCGCGAGGTTCCTGCGCAACAACGCCTCTTCCATCACATAACAGGGTGACGGCACCTTATTTATCATTTCCTTATCCATTATCCTATTATCTTTAATTTTGCAAATTTAAGAAGCAGTGTCTTCACTCCTGCGTTCTGGAATTTTATTGTAGCCTTTGCGTTCTCTCCCGTGCCCTCTGTCGCATGCACCTCGCCCACTCCAAAGCGGTCGTGCTGTACAATCATACCCACACTGAGCGCTGCCGGGTTGCTCTTTGGGGCATAGAAGTCGCGCTCCACGTCCGACACACGGCGCAGGTTGGCTGGTTTCTGCATAAAGGCCGATGCGTTTATCACGCGCTTGCCCTGCAGTCCGTTCCCATGCGACGAAGCAGGATTGCTTGCCTGTGATGCGTTCTGCCCCGGGCCATAGCCGTATGACTGGCGGCGGTCTAAAGCGACGCGCTGCGATGCAACCATGCCGTTAGTACGGCTGAACATTCCGCCCGTGCGTGGCTGTTGCTGCTGCGACGGCTGACGCACACCACCCTGCATGGCAATGTAGCGTGTATCGATCTCCTTTATGAAACGGCTCGGCTCGCAGAAATTGAACTGTCCGTATTTGTATCGGCTCTTGGCAAAGGAGAGCACGCAGTGGTCCTTGGCACGTGTTATCGCAACATAGAAGAGACGTCGCTCCTCCTCGAGCTCGCGCAACGAGTTCTGCGCGCACTGGTTGGGAAAGAGCTCCTCCTCGAGGCCCACGATGAACACCGTGCGGAACTCCAGTCCCTTGGCCGAGTGTATTGTCATGAGAGTGACACGGTTGCCGTCATCATCCTCTTTGGAGTCGAGGTCGGACATCAGCGACACCTCGGAGAGGAAATCGACGAGTTTGTCGTTGGCGTTACCCTCCTCGCGGCGCACATCAACAAAATCGGCAATACCGTTCATCAGCTCCTGCACATTCTCCTGACGTGCCTTGCCCTCTACGCTATTGTCGCTGTTGAACTCGGCAAGCATACGGCTCTCCTGCAACACAAGACGTGCCGTCTCTATGGCATCCTTGTTCTGCGCATAGCCGGCAAAGCGCTCAATCATTGCAGCGAAGAGCTGCAGCTTGGTAAACGTTCCCTTTGAGACATCCAACGGTGGCTGCATAGGGTCGGCAATGACACTCCAGAAGCTCACGCCACGCTCCATGGCCGCATCCTTAACCTTCTGCAAGGTCTTGTCGCCGATGCCACGGGCAGGGAAGTTTATTATACGTTTGAAAGCCTCCTCGTCGTTGCTGTTGCATATAAGACGGAAGTAGGCGATTATATCCTTTATCTCCTTACGCTGGTAGAACGACAGGCCACCGAAGATGCGGTAAGGGAACGAGCGTTTCCTGAACGCCTCCTCAAATATACGTGACTGCGCATTAGTGCGGTATAGAATGGCGAAGTCGCTGTATTGCAGTCCCTCGGTACGGCGCAGTTCGGCAATCTTGTTTGCCACAATCTCACCCTCCTCAAAGTCGGAGTATGCCGAATAGAGCATCAGCGGAGTACCCTCGCCACGGTCGGAGTAGACAGTCTTCTTTATCTGCTCGCAGTTCCTTGCTATAAGGCTGTTGGCTGCATTCACAATCATCTTTGTCGAACGGTAGTTCTGCTCGAGTTTGAATATCCTTGCCCCGGCATAACGCTCGGTAAAGCCCAGGATATTGCCGATGTTCGCACCGCGGAACGAGTAGATGCTCTGCGCATCGTCGCCCACGACACATATTGCCCTGCGGGCCTGTGTGAGCTGCCACACAATGCATCCCTGCACATAGTTGGTATCCTGGAACTCATCGACAAGCACATAACGGAAGCGGTCGACATACCGGTCGAGCACCTCGGGCATATCCCTGAAGAGCCTGTAGGTATTCACCAGCAGGTCGTCAAAGTCCATTGCATTGGCAAGACGGCACCTCTCGGCATAACGCTTGTATATTTCGTAGGTTGAGGGGATTTTCGCGTGCAGGTCATCGCGGCGCAGTCCCTGGTCGTTTTCATAGTCCGACGGAGAGATAAGGCTGCTCTTTGCCGACGATATACGCTCCGCCACATTGTTGGGTTTGTAGACCTTGTCATCGAGCTGCATCTCCTTGATGATGCTCTTGACGAGGCTGCGCGAATCGGCCTGATCATATATAGTGAACTGCGGCGTATACCCTATGTGATGCGCCTCGCGACGCAGAATCTTTGAGAATACCGAGTGGAACGTTCCCATCCAGAGCATAGAGGCTGCCCTCTCGCCCACACGCGCTGCAATGCGCTCCTTCATCTCACCCGCCGCCTTGTTGGTAAAGGTGAGGGCCAGGATAGACCAAGGCTCAAAGCCGTGCTCCAGCAGATAGGCAATCTTGTATGTGAGCACGCGTGTCTTGCCCGAACCCGCACCGGCAATCACCAGCTGAGGGCCGTCAAGATAGCGCACCGCATCGAGTTGCGCTCCGTTCAGTTCTTCTTCGTAATTAATCATCTGGGTATAGCGGCATAAAATGCCAATTCAGTATTTCCCGCGAAGATACACATAAACAAGCAAAAAACAAAGCTTGCCTTGATTTTTACAGCTTGGCAGAAGTATGTGCACCAAAGGTGAAGATAGCGAAAAATCGCGATATACACGAACATCACCACAGAAACCTTGTTAGTATAATAAACCAACAAGTACAACCATGAGTGAATTAGTAAAGACCACGCGTACCGGATTCCAGATGCCGGTACTCATCTACCCGGCAGGAGCATTGAGCCCGGTGATAAGCCAAGCAACAGTGGAGGTGCATTACGGCAAGCACCTGCAGACATACGTCGACAACCTGAACAAGTTTGTCGCCGACACCGAGTTCGAGGGGATGACCCTGCGCGAGATAATCTCCCAGGCACCTCCGGGGCCACTGCTGAACAATGCCGGGCAGGTACTCAACCACTCGCTCTACTTCGAGCAGTTCACCCCCTACCCTCACGGCAGTAACCTCCCGGGGCATAACCTCAAGGAGTTCATACATTTTGACTTCGGCAATTTCGAGACCCTGAAGAAAAAGATGGAGGAGGCCGCAGCATCCCTTTTCGGCAGCGGTTGGGTGTGGCTTGCGCAGGAAGAGAGCGGCAAACTCAGCATAGTGAGCTGTGCGAACGGAGACACCCCGATACGCCACAGGATGACACCGCTGTACGGCATCGACGTGTGGGAGCACGCCTACTACCTTGACTACCAGAACCGCCGTGCCGAGCACGTGAAGAAGCTCTGGGATATTGTCGACTGGGAAATGGTAGAGAGCAGACTGAATATTTAAGGCTCACCTGCAAAGTCTGGGGGCTAAGCAAAAAGTTGAGTGATTTAGGAAAAGA
>CALCYA010000079.1 GCA_937906165.1 uncultured Bacteroidales bacterium
GTCGACGCCCGAAGGGCTGAAGTCAAGCATCCCAACAACGCGAGAATAGAGATTTTTTCGGGCAAAGCCCTCAACAACACGTCTCCTCCTTGCAGTCGTCGAAATGACAAATACGCGGACTTGTCATCCCGACGGAGCGTAGCGACGAGGGATCTCAAAAAACCGCGAACAATGTCATCCTGGGCGAAGCAAACCAATGGCAAAACAGCGTTTTGTTTTATTCCGTGGCGGGGAATGTCATTAGGAATGTGGTTGACCTCTTTTGCGGGTTGCTTTCTACAGTGAGCTCGCCGCCGTGCAGCAGCATTATCTGACGGCAGAGGCTGAGGCCGATTCCGCTACCGTTCTTCTTGGTAGTATAAAATGGCTGGAAGATGCAGTCTAACTTCTCTGGCGGTATGCCGCAACCGTTGTCGCTGATGGAAATGAACGGCTGTTTGTTGCTTATGCTGGCGCGGACCTCAATCTTTCCGTCGGGATAACCCTCTATTGCCTGCATTGCATTACGCAGCAGATTGATTATTAGCAACTGCATCTGTACAGGATCGGCATTGATCCTTACATTGGTGCACAACACCTCGATACGCTCACCGCCGTTCTCACCTTGCAGCAACTGCCAGGCATCATTGAACAGCTCTGCCGTGTCCACGGACCTTAATTCCGGTTCGGGTAAATGTGTGAGTGTGTGGTAAGAGTCCAGAAAGGATTTTATGTTGCTGCTTTGTGTGTTTATAATCGCAAGCCCTTCTTTTATTTCCTCTGGGGAGAGTGTGCCGCTGTTCTGCATATAATGCTCGGAGAGCGATATGATGGGAGTAACGGTGTTGCGTATCTCGTGTGTCATAATACGCAATATGCGGTCGTAATAGTCTTTCTTTGTCTCAATCTCGACCTTGTTGCTGTAGTAGAGCTTGATTATATCGTTCATCTGCCCGTACATGTCGTTGAGTACAGAGTCGCGGCTCTTGGGGAAGCGTATCATTCGCTCACCGCAACGTAACGACAGAAGAAAATACTGCACCTGCTCAATGGGGTAGCGTATATGCTTCCAGAGGTTACGGATGGCATAAATGAGAAGCAATGACAGAACGGCAACAGCAGGTATGCCGGCATCGTAGACGGCACACAACACTATGGATGCCGTCAACAGTATCACTATGGCAATGCGTATTGCCAATGAGTTCCCGGGGCCGTTATAGTCCATACTTCGCAATCTTGTTGTATAATGTCCTGCGTGATATTCCCAGAATCTTTGCTGCGCGTGACACGTTGTTCTGTGTGGCGAGCAGAACCGATGCAATCCTTTCGCGTTCGGTCTCCTCAAGAGTACTGTTGTCTGGTTCTGTCTCCTCTTTTGCAAGGTCGTTTTTCCTTATGGCTCCAACAATCTTGTTTATCAGTTCCTCGTTGTTCCACGGTTTTGTGACAAAGTCATCGGCTCCAAGCTTCATGGATTCCACGGCGAGGTTTATGTCACCGAATGCCGTTATCAGAATTACGGCAGGAGCATTCTCCCGCTCTTTCAATATCTTGAGCCAGAACAGCCCGTCGCTGCCGTCGAGCTTGCTGTTGTCGAAGTTCATGTCCAGCAGCACCGCATCGACATTGCCGCCGGCAAGTATACCCTGTATCATCTTGGGGTCGGAGATTGTTGCTACACGTTCAAAATGCGCACCGAGCACAACCTTCAGTGTCTGCAACAATGCAATGTTGTCGTCAATGGCTATTATGTGATAGTCGTGTTTGTTCATTGTGGGTTTCCGTATACTGCAAATTTAACGAAATCTGCTCAATAATTGAAATATACAGGCACATATTATTCATGACAAAACAGACAATTTTCAATAATTATTGCCAATTATTTTGCTATTGGATAAAATTCATTAAATTTGCGATAATTTATGCCCTCAAAGGGGCATTAGGCTTGTTACGACAACTTATAACATTATAAACTTACTAAAATGAAAATCCTTTTAACTGGTGGTGCTGGTTTCATAGGAAGCCACACTTTGATTGAGCTCACAGAGGCCGGTCATGAGGCTGTAGTAGTTGACAACCTGGACAACTCTTCTCCTATCTCTTTGAAGCGTGTTGCAAAGATTATCGGTAAGGAGGTTCCTTTCTACAAGGTGGACATCCGCGACCGTGAGGGCTTGCAGAAGGTGTTCGATGAGCACAAGTTTGATGCTTGTATCCACTTTGCCGGTCTCAAGGCTGTGGGTGAGAGCTGCGCAAAGCCTCTCGAGTACTATGAGAACAACATGAACGGTACATTCGTTCTGGTTGACGTTATGCGCAAGAACGGTTGCAAGAACATGATTTTCTCTTCAAGTGCAACTGTATATGGCGACCCTGCCATCATCCCTATCACAGAGGAGTGTCCAAAGGGCCACTGCACTAACCCTTACGGTCAGACAAAGTCTATGCTCGAGGAGGTTCTTATGGACGTTCAGAAGGCCGACAACGAGTGGAATATCGTTCTCCTGCGTTACTTCAACCCAATCGGTGCACACAAGAGCGGTACTATCGGTGAGAACCCCAACGGTATCCCCAACAACCTGATGCCTTACATCACACAGACAGCTGTGGGCAAGCGTGCAGAGTTGGGTGTGTTCGGCAACGACTACGACACACACGACGGTACAGGCGTACGCGACTACATCCACGTTGTTGACCTTGCTCGTGCTCACGTTGCAGCCCTCAAGGCTATCGTTGAGAACAAGGGTATCGCTATCTACAACATCGGTACAGGCCACGGCTATTCAGTGCTTGACGTTGTGAAGGCATTCGAGAAGGCTAACGGTGTTCCTGTTCCTTATGCTATCAAGCCACGTCGTCCGGGTGACATCGCTACTTGCTACTGTAATCCTGCAAAGGCTGAGGCAGAGCTCGGCTGGAAGGCTCAGTTCGGTATCGAGGATATGTGCCGCGACAGCTGGAACTGGCAGAAGAACAATCCTAACGGTTTTGAGGAGTAATATTCCTTATTATATTTTACAGGACAGAGAGCATCAACCGGTGCTCTCTGTTTTTGTATAACGGCATATCATAAAAAGAGCGTGTGATAATAGACAATCATATAAGCAAAATCAAATCGCGAACCTGTCATCCCGACAGAGCGTAGCGACGAGG
>CALCYA010000080.1 GCA_937906165.1 uncultured Bacteroidales bacterium
CGCGCTCCTGTTGCATCACGCGGCCCACCTGCATTGCCCTGAAGGCAGTGCTGTCAAGTTTGTTCTGGGCGGTTGTTGCTGATACAAGTGCAATGAGAATTGCTAATGTGGAGAGTACTCTTTTCATGATAATATATCCTTTTATTATATATGACGTTTTTTTTAACGGAACGTTACATTTGAACGCCTTGTTTTTTTTGTTTTTTTATATATCCGAGATAACAGCAAGAATCAGCTATGCGTGTTCAGTTAGTTATAACTTATATTACAAAGAAATACTAAATTTGTAGAATTGGCAAATAATTACAGATAACTATTCGGTTTGTTTGAAAGATTTAATAAATATTGTTAGTAATTAACAAATGTATGGACCACATCGGTCTTACTATAATATGTAGAAAACAATTGCACAGAGCATGCAATTGTTTCCCGTTTCCATGATATGGCTGTCCTAATCAAGGTTCTTGTCTGGGGAGTATGTCAACCCTTCCACCGCACTGTCTCCATTGAGGTCTGTAAACACGAATGTAAACATCCATTTGTTGAGGCGTACACCGTCGGCAGCTACATATGGCAGTTTGATGAATACCTTGTTCCAACCCTTTTGCAACTCAATCCCAATAGGTTTGCGTGCGGTGAAATTCTCATTTTTCAGGTCAACCTCATTGTCTATCGCAACTCCTGTGTTTTCCCATGCCGGTGGCAGTATTTCGTTGTCATTTATCCAGATTCTTGAGCCTTTGCGGTCCCATTTTCCAACATCGGGTGCTTTGTCCTTTTCACTGCGGCCATAGTTCTGGAACTCTATCTGTGCGCCTACAGTCTGTTTCTTGGGGCTGTATACGTATGTCCACGCGTATGAGGTGCAGTTGCTGTAGTTGGCTGCACCGTAGTGTGTCTGTATTATGTTGTTCCCCCATGTGTGGCGCAAGTAAATTCCGGCTCCTGTAGCAACGGATGTGTTATACTCCTTGTCGTCAACGGTATAGCTCTCCTTCGGACCCTCTGTCTCGGGTGCGAACACTGCATCCTTGTCACCCTCGTTGGGGAACGGCTCTGTGATGCGCCAGCGCACGTTTGCCTGTTTCACGTATGCTATCGGCTCACCCTTGAGCGTCTGCTCCTTATGGAACAGGAACCGGCGTTCCCAATCGGCAAACTCCTCATACTCCTCTCCGCTGTTGGGGAGGGTAGTACCTCCGCCACCGTTTGTGCCGCCGTTGTTGCAGTTGTCTATGTAGCGTTTGCCGCCGCCAATCCAGGCACGCTCGGCACTTGCAATGACATTGGCATAGAAATTGTTCTGTTTAATGATATCCTCCTCGGTGAGTGTCTTACGGTCGTTCCAATAGGCCGAGATTGTGCCGGCAACATTCGGAGTTCCCTGCTGCTCATAGTAGATGTTGCTCTTGTATATTCCGACGAGGTCGGCAAAGACATCAAAATGGTTGGTGTAGTTATAGCGGCAGTCGATGTTGGGCATTCCGTTGATGACCTTACCGCCGGTGCTCCACATCTGTGTCATGTCGGCGCCGGTGCTTGTGCTTATGGCAACACCACGGATAGGATTCCACACGGCAACCATCTTGCCAAGCGAATGTACCTTATCGGTCATTATCCTCAGAAAGTCGGGGTAGGTTATTGATTTCTCGTCGGCACCTATATGTATGTAGGGTGCATCGGGGAACACTTTCACAACCTCCTCAATAATCTCCTTGAGCACTGCCACGCCCTTGTCGGTCTGCATGTCAAAGCCCATAGCACGTGTGAATGCCTCGCTGTGTCCCGGCATGTCTATCTCCGGTATTACAATTACGCCGCGTTCCTTTGCATAGTCCTGCAACTCCCTGCACTGCTCCTGTGTGTAGAACAATCCGGGGTAGCGTGTCATAGACTCGCTGCTTGTGAGCTGCGGATAAGCCTTGACCTCAAAGCGCCATGCCTGGTTCTCGGTCATATGCCAGTGGAATGTGTTTACCTTGAAGCGAGCGAGCAGGTCAACGTGTTTCTTCAGTGTCTCGATGCTGATGAACGAGCGGCCCACATCGTGCATATATCCGCGTATCTTGAATGCCGGCCAGTCGGTAATTGTCAGTGCCTCAAGTTTGGGCTTGCCCTTGTAACCCTGGGCAAGCTGTGCCAGTGTCTGTGCAGCGCGTATTACGCCTGTCTCGCTCACGGCTGTAATCTCAATTGCATCGGTGCTTATTTCAAGGGTATATGCCTCGTTGTCATAACCTGCGAGCTTGTGGTCAAATGCACCCTCAATGGCATCGGTGTATGTGACCGTTACAGTTGCTTTGGCTTTGCTGTCAGTTCTGCAGCCATGTTCCTCAAAGAAAGCGCGGAGTGCCTTTACTCCCTTGCTGTCTGTTATGCTTACCTTGCGTCCGAGCTTGAATGGTTTTGCTTTCCCGTTTAAGCTTATCTTCTGCGGGCGTGGCAGCAGATGCTCCGATTTTGCCTGTACTGTCATCGGCAGGCATATGGCGAGCAGAACAAGTACAATGGTATATATCCTTCTCATGATTATGGTATTGGTTATAAGTTATCCTGTTTCTTTGGTTACCTCCTCTTTGGGCGTCCAATGATGATTGATATCACTATTGCGGCTCCCACGCACATGGGGTAGTAGAGGTACGGGATTATTGCCACCGGTGATACAAGTGCAAGGCCCGATGCCATGAGCAGTTGTGCACCGTATGGTATTATTCCCTGTACAAAGCATGATGCCGTGTCCATGAGACTTGCCGAACGTCGGGGCGATATGTTGAACTGTTTTGCGATGTCACGCGATATGTCACCTACCGTAAGTATGGCAATGGTGTTGTTCGCCGTGCAAACGTTTGCAAGTGCCGTGAGGCTGGTTATTGCCATCTCGGCGCCCTTCTTCGATTTGAGCTTTGCTGTGGTAATCTGTATAAGGTAGTCTATGCCGCCGTTCACGCGTACAATCTCAAGCAGTCCGCCTGCAAGCATTGTAACGATAATAAGCTCTCCCATGCCCATCATGCCTTTACCCATGTGTGTAAAAAGCTCGATGCCGTCAAAGTTGCCGTATGCAAGTCCCAATACAGCAGCCGATACAATGCCAAGTGTAAGCACGGCAAGTACATTCATCCCGAACAGCGCCATAATAATTACCAGTATGTAGGGCAGGCACTTGAGAATGTTGTCAAGCGTTACTGCCGGCACCTCCATTACTTCAATGCTGTTTCCGCTGAACGCGTATATTAGCAGCGTGATTATTGCAGCCGGGGCAACAAGCAGAATATTGGTATAGAATTTGCTGCGCATTGAACAGCCTTGTGTCTGTGTTGCCGCAATGGTAGTGTCGGAAATGAACGAGAGGTTGTCGCCGAAGAATGCACCTCCCACAACAATTGCCACCAGCCAGGCTACCTCGCAACCTATCTGCGTGGCCATAGT
Organism: uncultured Bacteroidales bacterium; assembly: GCA_937906165.1. GTDB lineage: Bacteria > Bacteroidota > Bacteroidia > Bacteroidales > Bacteroidaceae > HGM04593. The sequence goes on from CALCYA010000080.1 coordinate 3,430, forward strand.
CGTTACAACGGGTGTCAGTGCCACTATGGTGCCCACCGATGTACCTATGGATAACGAAACAAAGCATGCTGCAATGAATATGCCTGCCGGCAGATAATTCGCCGGAATGGTATTCAGTGTTATGGCTACGGTCGAGTCAATTGCTCCCATAGCCTTTGTAACCTCGGCGAATGCTCCTGCAAGCACGAATATCCACACCATGTACATTATTCGTGTGTTCGCTGCACCTTTTGAGAAAAAGTCAATTCTTTCGTTAAGGCTGTGTCCTCGTGTTATGGCAATTGCATAAAGTGATGAAACGAGGAATGCTACGGCAATGGGTATGCGGTAGAAGTCGCCGGCGATAATGGACCCCACAAGGTATATGGTAAGCAGTACCGCTATTGGCGATAGCGCGAGCAAGCCGCGCAGAGTGTTCGGTTTAGGCATAGGTGCTGTATGTTTATTATGTGATTTTCAGAGTACAAAGGTACAAAAATGGGTTCACCTGCAAACTATAGGGGGAATATCTTTTTAACACAGACAAAACATTAA
>CALCYA010000081.1 GCA_937906165.1 uncultured Bacteroidales bacterium
AGAGATTGTTTAATGTTTTGTCTGTGTTAAAAAGATATTCCCCCTATGGTTTGCAGGTGAACCGTCTCTTGACCGTGGTCGCTAGTTCTTTGCAAGCAAAGCGTCCATAGGACGGTTACGAGCCTGTTTTCCGCTCTTTGGTTAAGACAGCAAGTGGCTGTCTTTTTTTTGTGCATATGCCAATCTCGGTCGAGGGTGTTGCTTACGGTCTCTTGACCGTGGTCGCGAGTTCTTTGTAAGCAAAGCGTCCATAGGACGGTTACGAGCCTGTTTTCCGCTCTTTGGTTAAGACAGCAAATAGCTGTCTTTTTTTGTATATGTACCTATTGTGTGTCTGCACATCTGGTACGGCCTTTCACCATGGTTGCGAGTTCTTCTGGCTGCTAACTTTGAGCAGCTTCTTGTCTACTTGAAAAAATATTTACATTATTTTGTCTTCAACCGATAATTTAATAATTTTATGCCTGTAATAGCTGTGTGCTCAAATTTTTGTAGTAATTTTCTGCATAGTTGCAGGGCATCACTGGAATGAAAAAGTATATTATGAACAAGAAGTATCGTCAATATATCGGCCTTGCGGTTGCTGTGCTGATGTATTATATAATTCACGAAGGGGCGCATCTTGTTGTGGCTCTTGCACAGGGGGCGTTCAGGCAAATCAATATTATGGGACTGGGTGTGCAGATTGATGTCTTTGCCGAAAGAATGAGCAGTTCACAAATGGGTATCTTTTGTCTTGCCGGACCATTGGCAACACTCGCAGTCGGTTGGCTTATGGTTCTTTTTGTGCATCATCTGTGTCGCATATCGTCTTCTGTTCTGCGTGCGTGTGCGTGGTATACTTCGCTCATCATGCTGTTGCTCGACCCGCTTTATCTCGGAGTCTTCTACCGATGGGTAGGTGGCGGTGACATGAATGGCATTGCATTGTTGGTTCCCGCGGGTGTAGTTTCGCTGATTGCCGGCGTTGTCGGTGTGGTGAATCTGCTGCTTGTCTGGAAGGTTCTTTATCCTGCCTATACAGCCTCTTTCAAGAATGTAGCTTAGCATTATGGATGATATACGCCAGAAAGTCATTGAGTCAACCTTGATAACCCCGTTCCAGCGCAAGGTGTATCTTGAACTGCTACGGGTGCCGTCGGGTACAACAATCACATACGGAGAACTCGCACGCCGCATCGGGTGCGGCAGTGCGCAGGCTGTGGGGCAGGCGCTCAAACGTAACCCTTTTGCTCCAGAGGTCCCTTGTCATCGCGTGGTGGCTGCCGATGGTTCACTCGGCGGTTACAATGGCATGCGTGAGGGTGAACAGTTGGAGCGTAAACGACAACTGATTGACAATGAAAAGATAATAAACAAAATATAATTATGAGACCTTATATTATATGTCACATGATAGCTTCTGTCGATGGCCGCATAGATTGCGACATGACAGAGCAGATTGAGGGTGGTAACGAATATTACGAGGCCCTCGAGGCGCTCTCCTGTCCCTCTATGCTTATGGGGCGTGTTACGATGCAGATGCATTACGCCCAGCCTGAGCCTTTTGTGCCTCTCTGCGGTTCACCAATCGGCACCGAGGCTTTTTACGTGGCCCGCAAGGCTGCGGCCTACTGCGTGGGCATTGACACTCATGGCTCATTGCAGTGGGGCGAGAATGAATTCGACGGCCAGGCGCTGCTTGTAGTTACCGATGAACGCTGCCCCAAGAGTTATCACGACCGCTTGACGGAGCAGGGTATATCATGGATTGCAACGGGTAAGGATGGTATTGACCTGCCGCGTGCAATGGCACTGCTGCGTGCGGAGTTCGGTGTGGAACGTCTTGCTGTCACCGGTGGCGGACACATCAATGGTGCGTTCCTTGCGGCAGGGTTGCTCGATGAGGTCAGCTTCATGGTAGCGCCGGGCATTGACGGCCGTGCCGGCCAGGCTGCAGTGTTCGACGGTATACAGGATGCAGGTCGCCCTGCAACACAGTTGCATCTTTGCAGTGTTCAGCAGATGGGTGAAACGGTGTGGATGAGGTATAAGTTAAAATAACTATTCGTCGTTAATATAATTTTAGGGCGGCAAAATGCCGCCCTAAAATTATATATATATGTAAGTCCGGTTACTTTGCACCGAAAGGCACCACTCTCAACCAAACCTCACTTATCCAGTTCTCTTCCGCTCCGCCGAGGTTGTACTCAAGATAAAGGATGTTGGGGTTGTTCTCGTTGAATCTGTAACGCAACTGCGAAATGGTGTTGTTCAGGCTCTTGTCAAGGTAGTGGCTGTTGATGTACTCAAGGTAGCTGTTCTCGCTACCCAAGACGATGTCGCCCTCCTGTGTCACGAACGATAGGGTGCTGGTCTGTGTCTCCTGGTCTTCGGCCTGCTTGATGGGGATGTTCACCCCTGCAATGACATAATACTTCTTGTCCCAGGTGATGGTCTTGTATATCTGCTTGCCGATGAAGGAGACACCGCCGTCGGGGGTCGCTACTTCCTCGACATACTGCCACACGCCTAAAAGGGGTTTAATCTTTAAATCTTCGTTGTTCTGTTGAGCACCTGCATTTGTTATGCCTAATAACAAAATCGCGAATAGGAACATTATCTTTTTCATAATAGTAGAGATTAAAGATTATGTATTCTTATATGTCACGTGCAATATACGAAATTTTCAACAAAAAAAAGTTTTTTTCATCTATTTTTATCTTCCGAACGGTGATATATCTGCTTTTGAGGCATATTTTTTAGTATCTTAGCGGCCTGAAAAGTTTGAAGATTACCGAATGAAATATATTTTGGCGTTTTTGGGAACCTTGTCGCTCGCGTTGGGTGTGGCAGGTATCTTTCTGCCGGTGTTACCCACAACACCGTTTTTGTTGTTGTCGGCAACCCTGTACCTTCGCAGCTCCAGGCGACTCTACGATTGGCTGATGTCGCACAGACATCTTGGCCCTTATATAAAGAATTTTCAAGAGAAAAAGGCAATACCACTCAGGGTGAAGATCGTGTCGGTGAGCCTTGTGTGGATAACGCTTCTCTATTGTGCAATTTTTGTAGCGCAGGCGTGGTGGCTCAGGGTACTGTTCATTGCCATAGCCACAGGTGTGAGTATACATATCCTCCATTATAAGACATTGCGTGAATAAGCCGGCTTATTCACGCAATGTCTTAGAAGCTGTTTAAATTTATATCGTTTAGTTTTTTATAGGTCAAAAATAGAATGTTTTGTTATTTTTTGAGGGCGCGTAGCGGGCTACGTAACCGAGAAAAAGAAGAAAACAGGCATTTTTGAACATAAAAGACAACGAAATAGCGGCTTCCAATATAAGAATAACTTTTTTTAGAAATTTAAACAGCTTCTTATAATGAATTAAATCAGTTCAACTATCTTCTCAAGCCAATGGCGGTCGGTGTCGTCGAACGTGGCAAGGTGTTCGCTGTCTATATCGAGTACAGCCCTTACGTCTCCCTCTTTTATCTGCGGCACCACAATCTCGCTTTTCGAAGCACTGCTGCATGCGATATGTCCAGGGAACTTCTCAACGTCGGGCACAACCTGTGTCGTGCGCTCTTTCCATGCAGTGCCGCACACCCCGCGTCCGTATGCTATGCGGCTGCAGGCCAATGGTCCCTGGAACGGCCCCAGTACAAGCTCTCCGTCAATTACGCGGTAGAATCCTGTCCACCAGAAGCCGAATGTGTGGTGTATCATTGCCGCAACATTGGCCATGTTGGCAATGGTGTCACTCTCATTCTCCACAAGTGCCTGAATCTGCTTGTACAGCAGTCTGTATTTCTCTTCCTTGCCTCCTTGGGCAATATGCAGTTCCTCGGCCATAATCGGTTATTTAACAGTTTTTGAATGTATGTGTTTAAACAAAATGCTTTTTGAAATAATCGTATTCCCCTGTTTTGAGATCCCTCGTCGCTGCGCTCTGTCGGGATGACAAGGCTTCCTGATGAATCGGTTATTTCTCCAGTATTTTAATAAAGCGTTGCGGCAGATATATGTTCTCCTCATCAATAGCGTCCTTGAACAGCGGTGCCATCTCTTCAACGGTGAACCCGGCTATGCCGCAACCGATCTCAGTTACAAGGAATTTCAGTTCCCTGTGTTCGCGGGCAAAGGCAATGAAGTCATCAACGTATGGTGCAATGACGTCTACGCCGCCGTGCATTGTGGGTATGCCGTAACTTTTGCCTTGCAGGCCTGTCCCTTGTCCCCATATTGCCCCGAATCTCTCGTATGCCAGCAGTGCGGCGCCTCCTCCGTGTAGTCCCTCAAGATTACTGCCGAAGACGAATACTTCATCGTCGGCAAGTGTAGTAATCCATTGTGGCGATACTCTTCTCTTGTCCATAGTATTCTTTTTTTATCCGAAATCGGAAATGTCGACCAGTTTGTTCATTATGGCATATACCGTCAGGCCAGGGATACTGTTGATGCCTAACTTCTGCGATATGTTGCGGCGGTGCGATATCACCGTGTATATCGATATGTTGAATGCGTCGGCAATCTCCTTGTTTGTCATTCCTTTTGCTACTGCGGCCAGAATGTCGCGCTCGCGGCCCGAAAGCTCGTTGATGTCGTTCTTCGGGTTCTGCGCATTGGCGTCAAGGGCGCTCTTGAGCTTCTGGGCAATGCGTGCAGCATTGTCGTAGATGCCTATGCATTCGTCATACTGGCGCAGCACGCTCTCTTCGTAGCTGCTGTGGGTGAGCGCGACTATTGCCGCCCCGGTGTTGCCAAGGTAGGAGCGTATGTCGAGTCTCTCGTTATAGTCTATTACAGCAGGGTTGATTATGATTATGTCAATCTCGCTGTTGTTTGCGTTAAAGTAGCCAGGGTTGCTCAATGTCTGCATCAGGCTGAACTCGGGGTTCTTGTCAATTATTGCCCCGATGCCTGCTGCGACAATCTCCGACGGCTCAATAAGCACAATCCTGTATTTACCCTCTCTGTTCATTGCTTTTTTCCATTTTTTCAACCAACGGTATCAATAGTCTGTTCTCAATCAGCGAGTGCTTGCAAAGGTCTTTCTCCACGCTGTAGATGTCGGCAAGCAACTCAAAGCTGAGTGGTGACGAGTACTCCTCATTGAGGTATTTGGTGATGATGTTTTTCAGGTCGTTGAGCTTCTCGTTGATATTGCTGTGGTTATGCTCGAACTGGCCTATGTTGTATCGCTTGCCTTTGCACCCATGTTCTTTTATCAAACTCTCAATGTACGGGAACACAACCTCCTCTTCGTATCGGAAGTGGTTGTTCACCTCGTTGTCATAGTCGTCGTAGAACTTGTCTATCAAGCGGCGGCTAACCTCGTCGAGCCCGCTGACGAGCTTGTGGACGCTGTTGTGGATGTTGGGGAAGCAGATACCCGTGTAATAGCGGTGCGATGCACGCAGGTAGGTGGTGATGCTCTTAATGTCATTCTCGCCCAGGCTCTCAATTTCGGGACGGTAATCACCGAACGAGTAGATGTTGCAGATTATGAGGAACAGCTCGGCCGAGATGCCGTATCGTGCGCATAACTCCGCGACAGTAGCCTCTCCGAATCCTAACTTGATGTCAAGGCGCTGCAGAATAGACAGCAGATTGCCGTCATTCGCAAGCAAGTCCGCGACCTTCATCCTTTTATTGTAAATAGTCTCTTTATTGCTCATGATTTTTCTTTATGTGTATAGTTTTTATTAGAAGTTGTTGAATTTCTTTCATTAGCAGGGTAGGTCAGTATAAGATCCCAAAGTGGGTCGTCTAAACCGAAGGTGAGACCAACGTTCCTGCTCTCGCGTGCCAGATTCCAAACGAATACAGCACCGGCACCTTTTTGCAGGTAAATGTCAAACTTTGAACGCATGGCATCGCATCTCTGGCTACGTGTTGTACGGCAATCGCCGTCACCACTATTTATTCCTGTCTCTCCCACAATAAGCACCTTGTCCAACTCCTGCATAGCTTTTAGACAGGGAGCAAAATGCCATGACTCTATTGTGTTTGAGTTTTCATAATCATAGTCATATTCGTGTAGGTTGCCTACATCTATGTTCGGTGAATCGTGCAGGGCTTTGTAGTTATCAGCTCCTCCATATGCCCAACCGGCGAAAGTGCCGCTTTCGACAAGATGGTTGGGATCATATTTTTTGATTATCGCTGCAATATGATGCAGAAAATCACGTATCGTTAGCCAGTCGGCATCAGCCGGTTCGTTAATAATCTCCCACATTGCAATTTCCGGTGCGTCTTTATATTTGCTTACCATTTCAATAACGTGAGGCAGGTATTTCTTGCGATACCCCTCTTTGTACCAGTCGGCAATCTTGCCGCTTCCATCTCCATTGGGTGCACCGTCAAAGTCTCCGCATCCGCTACGGCCGTCGGCCAGGGAAAGCAGCAGCTTTATGTTATGTTTACGTGCCATCTCTACAAGGAAATCAGTCCGGTGGCTGAAAGCCGGTGTTGCCCATGTGCGGACGATGATGTTCTTTGGCAAAAGGGCGAAGAGCGAATCTATCTGGCAATCGCTGAAAAGTTCGTAATCGTGTCCGCATCCGCATAGCTGGAATGAGTTGAATGAGGCGCACTGGTAGGGCTCGCCGTTAAGCATCAGCTGTGTGCCCCTGCGATAAAGGAAATCCTTCTTATAGCTTTCCTGTGCTATTGTCGCAGATGACAGCGACAATATGAGCGTAATACTTGCCGTAAATGCCAATAGCCTGTTCTTCTTGTTGTATGTGCTCTCTTTATTGCTCATGGTTTTTCTTTTTTTTAGTTATTTAGTATTATGTCTTATTCTTTTTGGCACCGGAAAAACGATTTACGTTTAACGATTAAGGCTGCGGGTAAGCGAATTTTTCAGTTAAGCGAGTAAAAGCCAAACTTGTTTGAGCTTTTGCAACGAGTGAACGAAAAATCAACGAAGTTAATCGCAGAGGAAAAGCTTGCTTTTACTATGTCGAGCGAGAGCAGGCTCAAGCCCACGGAGTTGGATTAACGAGACCCTCTCCGCAACTCCGTTGCTCGTCTCCCTAATACAGGGAGACAATAGCTTTGAGGTCTTTAGTGGGCGCTATTCCCTTCACTTTTTAACCCATAACCCTTCATCCCATCTCCTTTCACCTTACAACATTCCTCCAATCGTAAACACTATATATCCTGCAATCCAGGCTACAGCGGTGTTGTATACAATGGAGAACAGTGCCCACCAACGGTTGCCTGTCTCGTCAGCAATGGCTGCCACGGTGGCAATGCAGGGGAAGAACAGCAGTATGAACACCAGGAACGCAGCTGCAGAGCGTGGCGTGAAGTCACCCGAACTGCGCAGGTCCTGCTGGATGCTCTCTTCGGAGTCGCTGCTGTATAGCACTCCCAGGGTGCTCACCACAAGCTCCTTTGCCGGTATGCTCGTTATGAGTGCTATGCTCGAGCGCCAGTTCTGTCCCAACGGCTCAAGTACAGGCTCAACAAAGTGTCCTATCATTGCAATGAACGACTCCTCGTTGATGCCGCTATTTGTACTTTCAGCCATCTGCTCTGTACTCTGTACTCTGTTCTCTGTACTCTCATCAGGTCTTGGGTAATAGCTCAGGAACCATATTACAACAGTCGATAGCAGTATCACGGTACCAATCTTCTTTACATACTGTGCACACTTATCCCACATGTGCCGCAGTGTCGCGCGTAGCGTGGGCCAACGGTAGGGCGGCAGCTCCATAACAAACGGAGTCTCGTCCTTTGGGTATCTTGTGAGGCGCAACAGACGTGCAGTTATTATTGCCACTGCAATGCCGAGCAGGTAGAGCCCTATCAGCACCAATGGTGCGTGGTCGGGGAAGAATGCCCCGGCAAACAGCACCATCACCGGCAGGCGTGCGCTGCACGACATGAACGGTGTCACAAGAATGGTTATTATGCGGCTGCTGTGGCTCTCAATGGTGCGTGTCGCCATTATGGCAGGCACGTTGCATCCGAATCCCATCAGCATGGGGATGAACGACTTGCCGTGCAGGCCCATCTTGTGCATCAGGCGGTCCATGATGAAAGCTGCACGGGCCATATAACCCGAATCCTCCATTAAGGAGATGAAAAGGTACAGTATAAGAATCTGCGGTATGAACACAGCCACACTGCCCACACCACCTATTATGCCGTTCACCAGCAGGTCTTTTATAGCACCGTCGGGCAACATACCCGAAGCCTTGTCGCCCAACCATCCGAAGAGGCTGTCAATCCAGTCCTGTGGGTAGGCTCCTAACAGGAACACCGTGCTGAACATCACCCACATCACGAAAATGAATATTGGGAAGCCTAACCAACGGCTTGCCACCAGACGGTCGATGCTGCGCGTCTTCTTCTGTGTATCCTTGTTGCCCGGTTTGTATGTCTCCTGTAACGCACCGTTGATGAATCCGTACTTCGCACCGTTTATGGCTGTCTCCACGTCAACTCCAATCTGCGAGTGCACCTTCTTTGCACCTTTGTCGGCAAGATGTTGCCAGCGCGGCAGCTCCATGATGTGCTTCAGCATGTTAGGCACCTCTTTGTCACCTTCAAGCAGTTTGAGTGCCCAGTAACGTACCGGGAACTGCTGTGGCAGGTCATTCGCCTTGTGCAGCTCGGCCGACAGCGGCGCAAGCTCCTCCTCGATGATGTTTCCGTAGTTTATGTGAATGTGCCTTATGGTCTTGTTGTTGCCCTCGAACAGCTCAATTATTGTGTCGAGCAGTTTGTCAAGTCCCATGCCGTTCTTTGCAACGGTAGGTATCATGGGAATACCCATCATCGCACCTAAATGTTCATAGTCAAGCTCCGCTCCTGTGGCAAGCAGTTCGTCGTACATATTCAGTGCCACAACGGTACGCTGGTTCATGTCGATAAGCTCTGTAGTTAGGTAGAGGTTGCGCTCAAGGTTCGATGCCACCACCGTGTTTATGATTACGTCGGGTATCTGCTCGAATAGATGCTTGCGCACATATATCTCCTCGGGGGAGTATGCCGCAATGGAGTATGTTCCCGGCAGGTCGGTGAGGTTTATGCGGTAGCCCTTGTAGTTGAAGCTGCCACACTTCGCGCCCACTGTCACGCCGCTGTAGTTGCCCACGTGCTCGTTCTGGTTGGCAAGCGAGTTGAATATCGAGGTCTTTCCGCTGTTGGGGTTGCCTATGAGCGCCACGTTTATCACATTGTTACGCTTTGTTGGCACCTTGCGCAATGTGCAGCAGGCACAGTTGTCGCCGCTGCAACTCTCGCATATCGACAGGCTGGTGAATGTGGGTGCCGGAGTAAGCTCTTTCTTTGCCTCCTCCTCGGGCAGCACCTCAATCATTGCGGCCTCGCTGCGGCGTAATAGGACGTCATACCCCATGACGTGGTACTTGACGGGATCGTGCATGGGAGAGTCGAGCACCGACTTCACCTTCTCACCGCGTATGAAGCCCATCTCCATGATGCGCTTGCGGAATCCGCCGTGTCCCGACAGTCGTACAATGACAGCCGTCTCGCCGTTCTTCAGTTCTGAAAGTTTCATTTATCTAAGAAGCTTCTTAATTTCTAAAAAATGTTTTCTTATAGAAGCCGAATGTTTTACGATATAAATTCAAACAGCTTCCAAGTTCTATTTTTTTCAATGTTGTCGCGCTTATCCATTTCAAAAGAGAAATAGCGCGTTTATTTTTGCATATATGCAAAAATACTCCACTTTTGCTTTATTGGCAATAGTTGTTTTTTTTATTTTTTGCTCTCCGGTGGTCATTTGTGACTATAGAATGGCGAAATGGAAAGATGTTGTGACGAGAAACCTTAAAAATCACAATATTTTATGATTGTAGGGTCGTCGGTTGAGTACTATTTTTGCATTGTGGGAATTACCCCTCCCGCAAGAATAAACCGAACAGATGAATTGTATTATCCGGTTCTGTAATACAGGACAAAACTAACAGAGGAGAACGTTTTAAGCCGGCGTTCTCCTCTGTTTCGTTCTAATCAGTTTCAATTAATGAAAATAGGGATCAACGTAAAATTCTGAGGGATTTCATTTTTACGCATATAATTTTGCCAGT
>CALCYA010000082.1 GCA_937906165.1 uncultured Bacteroidales bacterium
TGTTTTGTCTGTGTTAAAAAGATATTCCCCCTATAGTTTGCAGGTGAACCGTCATCTGGGCTCAACGTAAAAAGTTGAAGGATTTGATTTGGCTCAATGTAGCCGGTTTTTCTATAATCATTACACCTATTAAAATAGTGATTGCGGTCAAAAGACCGCAATCACTCCTGAATACTCAATAATTTGATAGTCCTATTATTATACCTGCCGACATTGACCTGAACTCAGGGCCGTAGTCCGTATCCAGTGTATTCGTGGGGGAGTATTTGAAATAGAATTCAATAGGATTGATGATGAGGCCTGCCTTGAAATCAACGGTTACCGGCTTCTGGTGTATGTTGCTGCTTGTCTCTTTGAAACCCTCTTTCTCCTTGCCGCTGCCTATGGTGTATCTCGTCTTTATAGATGCATGAGTGTTGAAATTTACGATAGGGCCGGCCTCTATTGCAACATGTCTGCTCAGGCCCTGACGTAGCATCAGTTCAAGCGTCATCGAGAATACTTTGACACGTGAAAAGTTGATATCTGCACCATCGGGGTAGGGGGCAATGGTCAGCTTATTGTCTTCCTTCATGAACCTACGGTCTCCCTTCATGCGGTAGTTGCGCCAGTCGACACCGAATCCCAAGGATAAGAATGTCCTGTTGAACGGTCTGTACTCCCAATTGAAGATATTGTTCAGAATGAATTCCCATCCGGCGTTGCCGAACTCCACATCCATGCCCGGTGCCTGTGAATGTGCCGATACGAGTCCCATACCGAACTCAAGGTCGCTCAGCAGATTGAATGAGAAACGTGACTGTGGCCTGTATATGCTCCTCTTCTCTTTACCTGCATTCTTGAACGGAATATTGAAGTCCCAGCTGGAGCTTGTCTGCTGATAAATTGTCCGGTTCTCTTTTGTATCGCTTTTCTGTTCTATTGATAGCTTGTAGCCGTCGACTCCTTCTTTAATGACAAGAACGCTGCTTTTCTGTGGCGATTTTGTCAGTACAATCCTGTCGGCATCCTCAAAGAGAGCACCTTCCTCAAGGTCGTAATCCAGTTTGCCTGTCTGTGTAGTATTGGTCTCTGACGACCCGTTTGTAAAGTGGGTAATCTTGATGTTGTACACCTGCCCCGCGTGGTTGCCTTTTGCTTCAATTACAAAGCCTTCTTTACACTCGGTTATCATAACCCTCTGTGGGTCAACAATCTCAAGTGAGGCGTTACCGTTGTTCTTGGCATACTGCTTGGCAAGAGTGTTGATGTCGCTTTTCTCTGTCTGCGCCTGGACGGAAACAGCTCCGGCAAGCATAATCATCGCAAATAAAATTCTTCTCATGGTATATTCTATTATTGTTTGTTGCTAAATGTATAAGTCTGTCACAACTCTTTTCATTTCTGGAACATTTTTTTCAGTTCGGCAAGAGTGGGGTATCCCTCCATGTAAACTACCGTTATCTCGCATGGCTCGTCTTCGCGCAGGGAACTGTTGCGGTAGAATATATACCTGTATCTGCCCTTTTTGTCGGGTTTGAACTGGTAAAAGCCGTAGTAGAGCCTGCCGTTGATGTAACCGCACTCTTTGTCTATGGCTTTATCCTCGTTACTCTCGATGACCTCTTCAATGTATCTGAAATGCCTGCGGTCCTGTGTGGTGGCTGTACTGAAGAGTGTCAGCTTGTAGGGCTTGAGGCTGTTCCCCTCGGTGCATGTGCTCTCCTGGTGCTTCATGCTTCTGCCTTTGAAGATGTGCGACGCCTCCACGCTCTGCGCTTCAGCAGCAAATGCAAAGATGCATGCAATTATGGTGATTATCAGTCGTTTCATATCTTTGTTTCAATCTCTTGGTATGTTGAACATTGAGCCCAGTTGCTCTTCTACGGAATTGCCTCGGGTGGTGTTGCCTATCATTGCCATGGCCCTGTGCATCTTGTCAAGTACAAGTTCTTTGTCGGTGTAAATTGTACCGTTGATATTTGCAATGTAAAGTTCTCCTGTTTCCCTTTGAGTACCGGTGAAAAGTCTGTTGCCGGTAAAACCTATGCCTGCAACGATGGCAACCATTGCGGCCGCTGTCATCCAGCGTATAATGAATCTTCTGTCTGTACTCCTCCTTGGGGTGTTTCTCCTTTTCTCTACAGCGCGTGCTGTATAAAGATATCCCATCACAGCCTTGATCTCGTCGAATTCAGGTGTGTTGCTCTCCTCGGTGGCAAGGAAAGAGGCTAAAGCCTTCTCCTCTTCAGCGGTTGCTGTAGCATCGAAATATTTCTCTGCAATATGCAACCACTCTGCAATATTGTTCTTTTTGTCAGTTTTCATGCTCTGCCTCCTTTCTGTAACACTCTCTTATCTTCTTGCGGGCCCGCGAAAGGTTCATCCTTACAGCACTTTCTGTGGATGACACCCTCTCGGCTATCTCTTCTATTGTGTAACCCTCAATCTCTTTAAGTTCTAAAATCTCTTTCTGCTGTTGGGTAAGTTCATTTTCTATAATCTTCTTTACCTCATTGTATCTCTCTTCGTGTGTATTGTGATTGCCCTCTTCACAACGGTCGTGCTCTTCATCTATTGGTACTGTTTCTATCTTTCGTCTCCGTACATTGTCAATACATATGTTACGTAGGGTTGTTGTGGTGAGCGCTTCGGCCTCGGCACTGCTGTTTATGTTGTCGCGCCGCGGCCACAACCGGCAGAAAGCATCCTGCAGAGCATCGGCTGCATCATCCTCATCGGGGAGGATGTGCATCGCTATGCGGAAGAACTTTTTCCGCATAGCCGTGAAAGTGTTTGTCAGTATCTTGTCGCTCATCTTTTGTGTCCTCTACCATGTAAACGTAGAAACATCGGAAATGTAACAGCTTTTTCCCATTTTTTTAAAAAAATAACCGATATTTCTTTATATATAATAAGAAAAGCAGGCAACTTCCTTGAAAAGTTGCCTGCTTTCATTATTCACTATCTGTGATTAGAAGTGTATGTAAGCTCTGTTCACCTTTGGATAGAGCTTGTTGAGTGTGTTCTCAAGTGCACCCATTGAGTAGTTGGAGTTGAACTGTGACTCGATGCTGTTCTTCTCGGCTGTTGCGTTGAATGTGCCGTTCTTGGCATTCTTTGCTGTAACCTCGATTACATATACACCGTTTGTGCCCTTGAAAGGAGCACTGGTCTCACCAGCGTTCATCTTTGCTGCGACAGCGCCGATAACAGCCTCATCCTGCATTGTCGGAGAGATGTTTGTAGGCTTCTTGAACTCAACCTTGTCTACATTGTATGTAGAAACTTTGCTGTTGTTCTTGAGGTCGTTAACCTTTTTGCCGTCCATCTCTGCAATGGCCTGAGCGATAGCCTTTTCACCCTGAAGTTCTGACTTGATGTAGTCCTTGAGTGTGAGGCCGTTGTAAATCTCGGACTCAAGAGCCCTATCACCCTTCTCGTTTATATTCTCGAGCGCGATGGCCATAAAGCAGTCGTCCTCGCCACACTTTCTGATGTCCGAGATCTGACCGAGCTTTGTAGCCTCGTTGTAGATCCAGTCAATGAACTCACCGGTCTTTGGTACGCGTGCGATACTTGCTGCACCTGTTGTTACCTGCTTCTCGGGGAGAACAAAGTATGTACCCTCCTGTTTTGCCTTCTCCTCAAGCTCTGCAAGGTTCTTGCATGAACCTACGAACTTGCAGAACTTGTCGTACTCCTGGTTGTATGTCTCATTGCTGAATACCTTCTCGCGACGGAGAACGAGTGTGTTGTATGCTGCAACCTCGCCCTTCTTTTCGATTACCTGGAAAATCATCTTGCCGTTGAAGCTCTGTACAGAAAGATCTGTCACAAGGTACTGACCTACTGGGGCATTGTAGATGTCCTTCTGGCTGTCGATATCATCGAAGAGACCGATAACATCATTTGCGTTTGAAGTGCAGATTGTCAATGAATCGAATGTTGCCTGATAGTTGCTTGCAACTGCCTTGAAATCAGCACCACCGTTGAGCAGGTTTGCAAGGCTGTCGGCCTTTGCCTCCAAATCACCTACTGAAGCATCGATTGTGATGGCGCGAACCAGGAGTGTGTCAGGAACCAATGCCTTCTCGATGTTCATGTATACATCGTATGTGTTGATCTGCTTATTACCGTTATTGATGGTGTTGTCTACCGGACCATAAACCTCATTTACCTCGAGTGTGTCAACATACTTTGCTGCAGAAGCATCGATGAGCTCCTTTGTGAGGAGGATGTTGGTGTGGGGTACCATGCTGCGTGAGAAACGGACGAGCTTCTGGTAGTTGTCGTAGCCGGCCTTCAATGTGTCAGCATATGAAATCATATCGTTCTTGAGATTCTCGAGATCGGTGCTGCTTGGAACAACTCTTGTAACCACGTACTTGATGTCACGTGTCTCCTCGGCATTCTTGAAGATAGGACTGAATTCCTTGTTCTCCTTGTAGTAGTTTGCAATTTCCTCGTCACTTACAGCAATGCTGTCACCGTTCATTCTGTTGTAGGGGTAAAGAGCTACGTTAAGGGTGTAAACGTTGTTGTTGAGGTCGAAATTCTTCTGTGCAACTGCTGGGTTTGCAATTGTGCTGTTTGCAACCAATGCGTTGATCTTGTTGCGAAGAATCTCAAGTGTAACCTCTCTCTCCATATACTTCCAGCAGTTGTAGAATGTTGCGACATTCTGGTCAACCATGCCGGCTGCCTTCTGCTCCTCATATGCCTGTGTCAACTGCGCAAGGAAATCCATGTTGAAGTTTGCACTTGAGTTGAGTGGGTTCTGTGGAGAAACGGTCTGTCTGATAAACATGCTTTTGCCGTTTGCCAGGACATGGTTCATCTCTTCGGCTGTAATTGTGATACCGAGCTCCTCGGCATACTGGTTGTAAAGGGCGCTGTTAGATGCAAGTTCCCAAATGACAGCCTTTCTGTTCTCCTCAGGCACGTCAAAGCCTGATACTCTGCAGAAACAATCGAACTCGTTGTAGATCTGCTGGTACTCCATTGCATCAAGTTCCTTCTCGCCTACAGAGCCGACTGATGTGTCAACAGAGTGTGAATCAAAAAGCTTTACTGCGTCGCCTGCAATGAATGCAAACAAAGCAATACCTACAAAGATAACCAAAAGTGGTCCTTTGTTTCGTAGATTTTGTAGTGTAGCCATAAATTAAATATTGTTTTTTTGTTTTTTAATTTTTTCGCATTAAACGTCGCAAAGTTAGTAAAATGCTTTTGATTTATTATTATAAATACCTAAAAAACTTGCAATAAAAAAGGGCAAAATAACGCATAAACAGCATTATTTTACCCGTATTGTCTTTGGTTCGACTTTTATGTCTTTACAAAATGATAGGAAGGACTTTGTGCTATTGTTAATTTGCGACCGTCAATTTAACCAATTCAATCTTTGTACTTCTCAATTTGATAGCTCTGATTCTGAATTTTCCTACATTTATTGTCTCGTTCATTTGAGGAAAACGCTTGTGGTGAACCAGTATCAGACCACCGAGTGTCTGGTATTCGTCCGATTCGGGAAGGTCGATGCCGAACATCTCGTTTATGCGTTCAATTTCAAGTCGTCCCGATAGGATGTACTCGTTGTTGCCGATGGATTTGGCAACAAGATTCTGGTTGTCGTGCTCGTCCTCAATCTCTCCGATAATCTCCTCCAGAAGGTCCTCAAGCGAGATTATTCCCGATGTGCCGCCGAATTCGTCGACTACCACTGCAAGTGATTTCTTCTGTTGCATGAGAGTGCGCATCAGTTTCTGTGCCGATAGTGTTTCTGGAACGTAAGGCATCTTGCAAATCTTCTGCTGCCATTTCTTGTTTAGTCGGAAAAGCTCCGATGAGTGTATGTATCCGATGATGTTGTCTATGTTCTCCTTATAAACCACAATCTTTGAGTGTCCCGATTCTATGAAAGCCGATTTGAGTTCCTCAAGAGGGGTGTTTATCTCTACGGCCTCAATCTCGGTACGGGGTACAAAGCAGTCCCTTACCTTGATGCTGGAGAAGTCGAGTGCGTTCTGAAAAATACGTACGTCGTTGTCAATCTCCTGCTCTTCATCGGCATTGTCTAAAGAGCTTTGTATCAGGTTGTTCAACTCGGTCTTGGAGAATGTGGTGTCCATAGCCTCGTCTTTTATCTTGATGTTGAAAAGACGGAGTATAAGACATGAAAAAAGTGTAGTGAACCTGGAGAATGGATACAGGATAATATATATCGGGTATGTGAAAAGAGCAAAACGTTTGAGTGCGCTGTTGGGGTCAATCCTGAAGAGCGCTTTTGGTACGAATTCTCCTGTAAAAATGATTACGATTGTCGAAATCAGTGTTTCCAGGAACAAGCGTACACCCTCGTTGTCGGCAAGTCCTGAAAGGACTGTCGCATTGAGCAACTTTGCCATAAGTATACCATATATGACAAGCACGATGTTGTTGCCGACGAGCAGGCTGGAAATGAAATTGTTGCTGTTCTCGTAGTATTTGTTGATTACATTCGACGTCATCGAACTCTCGTTGCGGTCGATGCCGTGCAGGAGCTTGTTCGATGATACAAAAGCAATCTCCATACCCGAAAAGAGTGCAGAGAACAATATAACTATGATAAGCAGAAGTATGGTTGTTGTCATCTTTATTCCTCTTCTTTTATTGCATAAATGCCCTTTGTATTCTTGATCTCCCAAACGGTCATACTCTGGTTGGAAGAGAAGCCGACTCCTTCGGTCACCTGGTCCTCCTGCTCAATCTTGATGTATGCGTCGGAGTATATCAACTCCTTTTCCTGATCCCAATACATGAGGTCTGTAAAGAAACGTTCATCTTTAGGATTCCTTATGTCCACGTTACCTATTAGCTTCCACAGTTTCTGTTCGCTGTAGTAATATGCTGTGTCACATTGTATTGTTGCTTCAATGTTGAGTTCATGGTCATATTTCTCCAGGTATACGCCTTTCTCGAAGGCCCAATAGGGTGGCTGGCGCTTGTCGAAGACAAACCACTCCTCGGCATCAATCTTGTAGCTTATGCGTCCCGAGTCACTGATGAGAGTGCTTACACCGTATGTGCTCATTACTGCCAATGAGTCACGGCACTCGATGGCTGGGGCATTAAACTGTTTTTCCTGACACGAGGTCAGGAAAATCAGTACAACAACCGCCAATGTGGCGATTGTTGTACTTGTCTGTTCTATCGTTTTTTTAGCGAATCTTTGTAGTCTCATTTATCCAACCGCCGATTTTTACGCTTTTGCCGGCCTCGTAACCTCTCATGAAGAGGTCCTCGACCTTTGGTGTGTGCTTGCTGTAGATGGCGATGAGCTTGTCAGCCTCTCTCTTTGATGATGGGTCAACAGCCTTTGCACGGTCAAGACGGTCAAGGCAGAGGTAGTATGTACATGCGTTCATCACGTCGTCCTCGCTCCACTTGTTGGCAGCACCATAGCACTGTGCGATGAGGATGTGTGGCTGACCGTATTTGTTGTTGAAACCGAGTGCCTTGTTTGCATAAGCACGTGCCTTGCCGTAGTTGTTCAGACTGAAGTGGATGAGTCCGACCTTGTAGCAGAGCTCTGCCTTAGTGGTAATAGATGTCTCAAGCTCGATTGCCTGGTCAAAGAACTCAAGGGCCTTGTCAATCTCACCCTTCTTGTAGTAGCGGTAACCGCAACCCATCGCAGCCTTGGCTGTAGGCTCAATGGCAAGAGCGTACTCAGCAGCAGTGAGGTATGTATCCTCGTTTGTACACTTAAGCATACTCATGACAGAAAGAACCTTGTTCAGATACTCGATGTTGTCCTTGTTTGCCTCGAGTGTAGGAGCATAGATCTTGCTCAAGTCCTCGCAAGAAGCTGCACCGCTGTTGATGAAGTAAGCGTCGATGTTGCTCTTTGAGATACGTGATGCGTCAATCATCTTGCCATAGCCGATAGCATTGAGGCTATCCCTTGGGTTACCCTCTTCCTGATACTTCTTCTCACTGCGCTCGATGCTTGCGTGGTACTTGTCAAGTACCTCTACGATGTAGATAGAAGCGTTGAGGTAGTCTTCGATGATCTGCTCACCGTGGCTCTTGTCCTGTTTGTACTTGAGGGCTGAATACTTCATGAAACGCTCAGTTACAGCATACTCAGACTGACCCTTCTCCATCTCAACTGACTTGGCGAGCATAGAGTAGATAGTGTCAACCGGTGCGTTGTTGTAATACTGGATGTAAGACAAAGCCTTCTTTCCGAGAATGTTACCTGCTGACAACTTTGACTTTGTAATCTCCTGGAGCTTGTCAAGATACTTGATCTGCTGGTCATACACATTCATGAGCTCCTTTACATACTCGCTCTTCTTGGCAGGGTCGCTCTCCTTCTTGATGAGCTCGTTGAGGAGCTTGATACCATTGGTGTATGTGTCTACACGTGCAACGGGGAACTCGTTGAAGATTGTCTTCCAAGCTGTGTAGGCTGTAGCGTAGTCCTTGTTGTTAAGGTTGACATTTACGATAGTAATTGTCTCGATACATCTTAAACTGTCCTCACCCTGACCGAAACGGAAGTCATTGGTGATACCATTCTGTGCGCTTGCACTTGTTGCTACAAGTACAAGAAGTGCAAAAATAATTTTCTTCATCATTTTTTCTTTTTACTTATAGTTTTGTCTTTTATTATCTCACTTTAAGCTTCATGAACCAGTTCTCGTTGAATGTGATGCCGAGGTTTATCCTCAAATAGTTCTCGGCGATCATGCCTGCAGATTTCGGTTCCATATGTATGAACTGTCCCGACAGATGCAGTGTAGCGTGGCTATTCCTGTTATTGTTGTTAAGGAACGGCAATGATATACCGGCGCTGATACCGTATTCCTCGCATCCCTTCTGTCCTTTGATTTCGGTATATGGGCCTGCGTAATATCCACCGGCCCTGTAGCTCATCATCTTGAAGATATTGTTCGACAGTCTTGATGGTGTGTATTCAGCGCCAATTGATATCTTGTTCCTGTCTGCGCCCTTCTCGATTCCGAAGAATGAAGATGAACTCCATTGCTGCAATGTGTAGTCTGCTCCGAATTTCCACTCACCCTTATAGCCGTACACGAAACCGATTCCGTATGTATGAGGCAACTTGAAACTGTTCTTGATTTTGTCGGTGACACTTGATGATGATGTAACGTCAGTTATCTTTGCCTTGGCGTTCATGTCATGGCCGAGCGAGTATGTCGCTCCAACGGTAAGGTCATGCTTCTTGCCGAGTTTTGTGCTGTACTGTGCTCCGAAATCAAGCTTGTAGCTCTTCATCGACACATCATATGTCCTTGAACGGTCGGTGCTGTTGGTGAAGTTTATTCCAACCTCGTGGGTGATGTCGCCATATACGTAAGAACCCATGATACCCACAGATAGCCACTTGAATGGCTTCCAACCGAGTCCTATGAAGGGCTGGTACACTCCGCCTGTACCTGTGTAGCTGTTTGTGCTGGCCTCGTTTGTACCGTCGTTGGATGTGTTGCTGAATGAGTAGCCCACGGTAGAGTAGGGAAGAAAACCCGCTGACATGCCAAGGTTCTTGCATACCCTGAACTGTACTGCAACGTAATCGAAGCTCGCATTCTTTGCGTTGATACGCTTGTTGCCCTCCTTGAAGTTCACGTTCTGGAGTGAGAAACCTGCCTCGAAAAGCATTGTCAGTGTATCGGCTTGCGAGAACGATGCCGGGTTCAGTATGTTTATGTACCTGCTGCTGTATAGTCCGTAGCCCAGACCTCCCATCTGGCGGTTTACGCCCAAACTCTGGTCTGACAACAAGCCGATACCATAGCGTGAGTATGGCGAGTTGCTTCCGTTGTCTGCATTGGCACATGCAAACGAGAGCAGTATTATTAGCAGTGTAAATATCTTTTTATTCATTGCTTTGTTCTTGTAATATTCTGTTCAGTCCTTTCGCGACCAAGTATTTATCTGCAAAGATGCGACTTTTTATGTGATTAATCAATGTTTTTTCGTCTCCGCCCGTTAAAAAAACAAAAACGTCGCCATATTTTTCCTTAAAATCCTCAATATACCCCTCAATCTCATGGCAAATACCCCTAATGACTCCGCTGCGTATTGCGGTTTCAGTGTTGTAGCCGATGGCAGGCACTTCTCCGTCCTTCTCAATATTCGGCAGGCAGGCCGTGTAGTCATGCAGCGCTTTCAGGCGCATTTTTATTCCTGGCGCGATGTTGCCTCCGAGGTAATTGCCGTTATGGTCAACAACGTCGAAAGTGATAGCGCTGCCACTGTCTATTACCAGAAGGTTGCGCCCCGGTGCCATGTCCCATGCACCTACTGCTGCTGCAAGCCTGTCGCTTCCTAATGTCCCGGGAGTACGGTATTTTATCGTCAATGGGGTACTTGTCCTGCTGTCGAACCATATTATGGGGCAGTCAAGTACATCAAATTCGGCCTTGATTGCATCACTGAGGCCGATTACAGACGATACTATTGCTTTTTTTATATTGAATTCATTGTTCCACTCCTTGAGAATCCCGAATGAATCGTTCGCTCTCCGTGAATGCAGGACAATCTGGCTCCCGCTGAAGAGATAGTACTTTGCGCTGTTGTTTCCTATGTCAATTATGAGATTCAAGGTGTTGGCTTTTGAAAATCCTTGCAAAGATACTGCAAATTAATTTTGTTACAAAATATATGCCTTGTTTATTGCTGTATATTCCGCGGTTATGCATAAATTGCAACGAGTCCTGTATAAATATAAATTATTATGCGTAACCTTGAATCTTGTGATATTGTATACTTGCCGCTTACGGCAGATAATCGTATATTTGCATACTTTTTGTAATCATAAAACAATTTCTAAGTCTTTTATAAAGTGAAAAGGTTCTCAATTCTATTGTCTCTGTTACTGATGCTGGCAGCATTGCCTTTGAGGGCGGAAGGACCCCGTTTCTCGCTTCTTACCTGCTCGCCCGGCGACGAGGCCTATTCTCTGTTCGGACACACGGCATTGCGTTATTGTGATGAGGCGAACAAGGTCGATGAGGTCTACAATTACGGTTATTTCAGTTTTGATTCACCGAATTTCGTGTGGCGTTTCATCCTTGGACAGACCGATTATCTTGTGGCTTCAGTCCCGTACCGCATTTTCATTATAGAGTATGCCGAGCGTGGTTCATCTGTCGTAGAACAGATGCTCAACCTTAATCAACAACAGGTAGAGAGGCTCCATGCACTTCTTGAGGTGAATTGCCTTCCTCTCAATAGGGTATACCGCTACAACTATTTCTATAACAACTGCACGACAAAAGCACGTGACAAGTTCATTGAGGCTATTGGAGAGGGTAGTGCCCTTGTCTATGAAAACGAGACTGAGGGGTTGCCTACCTTGCGTGAGACATTGCGCACATATACTGCTGCACACCCTTGGTATTCATTCGGGATAGATCTGCTTATGGGGTCCGATGTCGATAATGATGCCACCCGTGAGGAACTGCAGTTCGCTCCGATGAATCTGATGGATGATCTTGCCGTTGCATGCATTGTGGATGCAGACGGCAACCGTTTGCCGGCAGTAGAGTCTACCAATCTGTTGCTTGAGGAGAACAAGCCGTTGGTACAACGCGGTAATTTCACTCCTTTCAATGCTGCATTGGTGTTGCTGATATTCACTTTTGTGGTAATGCTCTGCGAACTGCGCAGCAGAAAGACCTTCTGGGGGTATGACCTGCTGCTTATGACTGTACAGGGCCTTGCCGGGGCGTTGTTGCTCTTTATGGCACTCTGCTCCGAACACCCGGCTGTGGATGCGAACTATGTTATACTGCTTCTCAATCCAATCACGCTTTTGCTGATGCCGGTAGCGATCTATAGGATTATAAAGCATCTGTCGCCTGTTGTGATGTGGGTGCAGGTTGTCTTCGTATCTCTTTTCTTCCTGTCGGCTATAGCCGGTCTGCAGTGTTATCCGGCTCCCCTCTACTTCTGTGCAGTTGCAATACTTGTACGTTCATTGTTTCACATATATAAAGACAGAATATGCGAATTAAATATTGTATGATACTGATGCTGTTGGGCCTTCTTCCTTCTTTTGCCCAGCAGAACATGAAATCGCCTAAACTCTACATAAACATAACTGTAGACCAGTTGCGTACCGATTTTCTCTATGAGTTCAGCGGACTTTACGGGGAAGATGGCTTCAAGCGTCTGCTTGGTGGCGGTAAGGTGTACCCTAATGCTTATTATGCGTTCGAGAACATAGACCGTGCGTCGGCTGTGGCAACACTTGCAACAGGAACATCGCCGTATGTGAACGGCATCGTGGGCGAGCGTTGGCTAGACCGTTCTTCGTTGCGCATAGTGAACTGTGTCGAAGACCATAAATATCAGGGTGTGTATACCAACGCTCCGATGTCTCCTGTAAGGCTCAAGGCAATCACTGTTACCGATGAGATGAAACGTGCGACACGCGGCAATGCCATAGTGTGCTCCATTGCTCCCGATGAGGATGTAGCAGTGCTTGCAGGCGGTCATGCTGCCGATGAGGTGCTGTGGAAGAACAACATCACAGGTTATTGGTGCAGTTCGAGCTATTATGGTCTCTATCCTTCGTGGGCTGCCGACAAGAACAAAGAGGTACATGGCCGTTCAAGCAAGTGGGAGCCTCTGCTGGAGGTAGAGAAGTACAACAATTTCGGCGAGGAGGCTCCCGATGCTTTCAGCTACTCTTTCAATGGCTTGAAGAATATACGTGAGTACAAGACCACGGCTTGTGTCAATGACGAGATTAACGAGATGGCAAAGGCCTATCTTGAGTCCTCTCTTGCCGGGCAGGATGATATAGCTGATTGCCTCTCTCTGACATATTATGCCGGTAACTACAACGGGCAGTCAATGGAAGAACGCCCCATTGAGATACAGGATATGTATGTGCGCCTTGACAGGAATATCGCCGACTTGCTCAACTATGTGGACAGGCGCATTGGCCTCGAGAATGTAGTTGTGTCGATAGCTTCTACCGGGTATGTGATAGAGAACAGCGAGGATGGTGCAAAATACCGTCTCCCTTCGGGTACTATATATATGGACCGTATTGAAGGATTGCTGAATGTGTATCTGGGCGCGCAGTTCGGAAAAGGTGATTATGTGGAGGGTGTCTATGGCCCCCAGCTCTACCTCAACCGCAAGGCGATAGAGAGGATGAAGCTGGATAAACTTGATGTCGTTTCGCATACAGTAGAGTTCCTCAAGTCGGTAGAAGGCGTTGAGGATGTCTTTACGATATATCGTCTGGGCGGTATGCTGAGCCCCGAGATGCAGTACGTGAAGAACGGTTATAACCCGTCAAGTTCGGGTGATGTCTGGTTGCGTCTCATGCCGGGTTGGAAGATCGCTACCGATGTGGCCTCGGAGTCCAACATGACATACCGCACCCCTGTGATGTTCCCTATCATAATATACGGTTGTGGAGTAAAGCCTGAGGTGATTGAGAATATGACTCCTGCAAATATACTGGCGGCAGAGATGGCACGTATATTGCATATCCGTCGTCCGAACGACAACAGCCTGAGGGTTTTCTGATAGGATATACATCCTGTACAGATACAGAGAATCCCCAGATGGCAATTGCCATCTGGGGATTCTGTTGTTATAACGATTGTCTGTTTGCTTAATAGCTCTTCTCGATATCCCAGACAAATGCTCTGATTCCCAACTGCTTTGACTCCTCGTCAAGGGCCTTTACGCCTTTAAGGATGTTGTCTACAGCTTTGTCTTCAACAATTGTTATTATGGAGCCGCACATTGAAGGCCATGCGTGTGTGCCATAATGAGGGTCTCCGCTTACACTACCGCGTCCCTGCATCTGGTCGAAGAATGAGAAACCGCGACAGTTGTTGTGTGTCAGCAGGTCAATCACAGCCTCCTTATGCGAAATGTCAAAAGTGATGAATACGCTTTTCATGATTTTTATTTTTGTGTTTTCCATAGGGGCACACCCCTATGGAAAACTGTTGTTATTACTTATCCTTGTGCTTCAACTGCTCATCCTGCTTGTGCTCTCTCCAGTACTCGTTGAGCTCACGCTGCTTCTTGATGCTCTTGCGCTTACGCTTCACACCTACAGCGGCAAAGATACTGTACATGGCTGGCACGTAGATCATTGTCATGATGGTGGAGATTGTAAGACCACCGATAACGGCAATACCGAGCGGACGCCACATCTCGGCACCTACACCCTGGCTCACGGCCATAGGAATCATACCGAGGATTGTGGTACAGGTTGTCATGAGCACCGGACGGAGACGGCTCTTTGCCGCACCCACGCAGGCTGCGATGATACCCAATCCACGCTCACGCAACAGCATGATGTAGTCGATGAGCACGATACCGTTCTTCACAACCATACCGATAAGCATGATACCACCGAGCATTGACATGATATTCAGGTTAGAACCGGTGATGAAGAGTCCGAGAAGCACGCCGCTGAGTGCGAACACAACCGAGAACATGAGGATGAACGGATAGGTCAGTGATTCGAACTGTGATGCCATCACGATGAATACAAGTACAAGGATGATGATGGCAAGCTGGCCGAGGTCGCGGTTCGACTCCATCTGGTCCTCATAAGAACCGGCAACCTCAATTGCGATTCCCGATGGGATATCCATCTGCTCGATGATGCTCTCACCGTATGATACACCGTCACTGAGTGCGGCACCCGCAGCCATAACGGCATCCACTGTCACGATACGCTCACGGTCCTTACGCTCAATGGTAGGAGGCATATCGTTCATAACAACCTTGCCCACCTCTCTCAGGCTGATAGGGCCGTTATTGCCCATCAACTTTATGTTCTCGATATCGGCGATGCTCTGGCGTGACTCGGGGTTGTAACGTACCTTAACATCGTACTCGTCACCGTCCTCACGGTAGTATGTTGCCAAGGCACCGTTGTAGCGGTTGCGGATATATGTTGCGGCAGTGCTGAGGTTAAGACCGTGCATAGCCAGTTTTTCGCGGTCAAATTCTACACGGTACTGTGGCTGGTAGTCGCTTCGGCTGATGTTTACCTGTGTGATAAGGTCGCTCTTCTTCAACTCGCCGGCAAGCTCCTTTGCCATACGGTCAGTCTCGTTGAAGTCGTATCCGTAGATCTCGAACGTAGCCATACTCTGTCCGCCCATACCGCCACCCTGTCCGGTAGAGATATTTGATTTTGCAATCTCTGGGAACTGCTTCACGTCGGCACGCATCTGGTCGCAGATCTCGTCGATAGAGAGGTCGCGCTGGTCAGACGGTACGAATGACATGTTGAAGCTGATGATGTGTGTGCCGTTGTCGCTGAGTGATGCGAAGGTGTTGTTCTCACCGGCCTGACCTACAGTGAAGTTGCAGGCCTTGATATCCTTGCCGTAACGCTCCCTCCATATGTTTGTCAGCTTGAGCGCGATGTCTCTTGATATCTCGATACGTGTACCTACGGGCAACTCAATCTTTGCACTTGCGCGGGCGCTGTCGTTTGCCGGGAAGAACTCGCTCTTGATGCCCTTTGCACAAAGAAGACTTATAGCGAAGAGACCGAAACAGCCTGCGAGCACAGTCCAACGGTGACGTACTGCCCAGTTGATGATGGCTGCGTAGCCGTTGTCGATACTGTCAAGCACCTTCTGGATAGGTTTGTATATCATGATGAAGATCTTGCTCTGCTTCTTCTGCAACTTGAGCATCTTCGCACACATCATAGGTGTCAGTGTCAATGATGCCACAAGAGAGATAAGCATGATGATACACATCATCCAACCGAGCTGCTTGAAGAGTACACCGGCCATACCTGTAACCATTGTCAGCGGGAAGAATACGGCGAACATTGTCAATGTTGATGCCATAACCGATACACCCACCTCGTTTGTACCGTGGATGGCTGCGTTCTGCGGGCTCGAACCACGCTCGATGTGTGTTGTCACATTCTCAAGTACCACAATGGCGTCATCCACAACGGAACCGATAGCGATACTCAAACATGAGAGTGAAATCATGTTGATTGAGCCGCCTGTCGCATACAGGTAGATGAATGAAGCGATGAGCGAGAACGGAATTGTGATGGCTACTATGACAGTCGCTCTCCAGCGTCCGAGGAAGATGAATACCACGAGTACCACGAATACAAGAGCGTCCATGATTGTGCCCGAAAGGGTATCCACTGTCATGAGGATGTTCTCCGATGTATCGACGATGATGTCAATCTTTACATCCGAAGGCAAACGCTTCTGCAAATCAGGCAATGCGTCACGGATAGCCTGTGAGATAGCAACGGAGTTACCTCCTGACTGCTTCTGTACGGTAATCATCGCACCCTGCTGTCCGTCGGTGTATGTCTCCTGTGCACGCTCCTGGATGTTGTCGTGTATTGTGGCAACATCCTTGAGGAAGATGTTCACTCCGTTGAAGTTGCCTACGACAATGTCATACATCTCGCGTGGGTCGCTGAACTCGCCCTCAACTCGCAGTGCGTATGTGTTGTTACCGATATCGAATGTACCGCCTGGGATGTTGCGGTTCTCGGCGCCGATAGCTGCACTGACAGACTCCACTGGGATGTTGTATGCCTCCATCTTTGCAGGGTCCATGTATACGTTGATCTCACGCTCGGGAGCACCTGAAATAGACACTGTACCTACACCGTCAATACGTGCAAGCGGGTTCACCACATTGTCGTCAAGAATCTTGTACAGCGCGGCCTGGCTCTCCTCGGCCTTTACCGAAAGCATCATGATAGGAATCATGTCGGTAGAGAACTTGAAGATGATTGGGTTGTTCGCATCATCGGGGAGTGATGATGCAACCATGTCAAGCTTGTCGCGTACATCGTTTGTCAAGTCGTCGATGTCATATCCGAACTCGAACTCAAGTGTGATTACCGATACGTTCTCACGTGAGTTGCTGGTAATGTGCTTGAGGTGCTCAACAGAGTTGAGTGTGTTCTCCAACGGGCGTGATACGTTGTTCTCGATATCCTCGGCACTCGCACCGTTGTAATATGTAAACACCATAATTGTGTTTGTCTCAATGTCCGGCATCAGGTCGATGGGGAGCTTTGAGAATGAAAAGAGACCAAAGAGAGCTATCGCCAAGAAACAGAGCGATGTCATGATCGGTTTCTTTACAGCACTTTCATATATACTCATATCACTAAATTTTTCTGTTGTTTAACCGTGTCTTATTCAATAACCTCAACTTCGGCACCGTCTGTGAGGTGTGTCTGGCCTGCAACGACAACCTTGCTGCCGTTCTCGATGCCTGAAATGAGCTCGTAACGGTCGCCAAGGCGCTGGCCCAGCTCAACCTTGTTGTTCTTTACCTTGCCGTCGGCGTATGTGAACACATAGTAGTCACCGCTACCTGCCTGCTTTACGACTGCAACGTCAGGTACTACAACGCGGCTCTTTGTACCAAAATTAACGGTAGCACGTCCATACATACCAGGGCGTACGCGTGTGTCCTTGTTCTCAACCTTGATTTCAACGGGGAATGTGTGTGATGCAGCATTGATGGTCGGGTAGATGATGTCGATCTTGCCGGTGAACTCCTCCTCCCCGTAAGGGTTGAACTGGAGCTTCACGTCAAGGTTCTTGTTTGTCTCGGCATAGCGTGACTCGCTGACGTTTATCTTCATCTTGACCGGTGAAATCTGCTCAACAACGAGGATGGGCTTACCGCCGTACATGTCACCATTGTCATAGTTGCGCTCTGTGATTACACCGTCGATAGGGCTTACGAGCACAGTGTTCTCCAAACGGTTGGCAAGGCTCTTCTTGTTCACCTCAAGCTGGGTTCTTGCATTATCATACTCGGCCTTTGATGCACCGCCGACTTTGTATAGCTCCTCAACTCGTTTGAAATCGATGGTCTGGTTCTCAACCTGAAGCTTGAGCTGGTCGAGGCTGCTTGCGTCAAGCTGTACCAGTGTCTGTCCCTTCTTTACCTTATCACCGATCTCTACCATGATATTTTCGATACGCAGTGGAGAGTTGGGAATGATATTGTTCTTTACCTCGGCTTCTACAGTAGTGCTGTATTCCTCGCTCTGCATAACCTCCTCGGCGGTGACAGTAGCAATCTTTACCTTGGGCTTCTCCACCTGCTGTGTAGCTGTTGCGCTGACAGCTGTCTCGGTGTTCTCTGAACTGCCGCAAGAGCTCATGAGAGCAACTGCGAGCATTGCAATAAATGTCAGATTCTTTTTCATAGATATATGTTTTTATTATTCTTTACCTAAAACCTTGTTCAATTCTGCTTTTGCTACGAGGTAGTCGTAGATAGTGTTGTTGTATGAAAGTTTGACGTTGGTGAGCGATACCTGTGAGTTTGTCAGCTCAAGGATTGTGCCCTTACCTACATCATAACGTTTCTGACTGATCTCGAGGCCCTTCTGTGCAAGTTCAACAGCGGTTTTGTTGCTATTGAGCTGCTCAGCGCTCTTTGTCATGTTGTCGATGTAGCTCTGTGCCTGCATGTTGAGCATACGCTCGGTGTTGATTCTTGTCTCGGCAAGCTGGTACTGCTGTATCTTGTTGCTCTTGAGGCTTGTCTGGTTGCTTGCCTTGAAGAGTGGTATACTCAAAGAGAGTGTGAGTGACGATGCGTTACTCCAGTTGAAATTGTGTACCTCCCAGTTTGTATTTGACATTGACTGGTACTGATAACTTCCTGCAAGCGCCAGTGTGGGAAGATAAGATGTCTTGAGGAGCTTACGCTGCTTGTTGAGCAGTTCGCCCTGCATGTCAATCTGGCGCAATGAAGAGTTGTTTGTAAGGTCAATCTCACTGTTTGCCGCCTTTGCCATTTCGTTCTCATGGTTCTTGAGGTTGTCGTCGATTACAAGGTCCACATCAGCAGTGATGCCCATAAGCACCTTCAGCTGCAACTTCGCTATCTCAACGGCATTCTTGCCACTTACAACCGATGGCCATGCGCTGTTCTTCTGTACCTCGGCACTGATCTTGTCATACTCGCTTACGCGTCCTTGCTCGTACATCGCGTTCACGATGTTGAAGTTTGTCTCGGCAAGCTTGTAGTTCTCATTGAGTACATTGTATGAGTCCTGTGCAAGCATAAGCTGGTAGTATGCCTTTGTAACCTGGTTCACGAGGTCAATCTTTGATCCGCGGCTTTTCTCTACGGCAAGTTCCAGATCGCTCTTTGTGAGGCTCATGGTCTTGTATACTGCGGGTGCATAAAGTGGCAGAGATACCTGCAAAGCACCGTTCCATGTGTTGGAGTCATCCATACCCATCTTGAAACTACCCATGCTGGTCTTGATTTCGGCAACCTTGATGTTGTAGGTCACTGTACCGTTGAGGCTTACTGTGGGCAAAAGGTTCTGCCACGCTTCTGTCTTTGAAACCTCTTTCAACTCAATCTCTTTCTCTGCAACCTTCATTGTCGGGTTCTCGCTCAAGGCAAGCTCAATGGCCTTGTCGAGTGTGAGGTGCATTGTAGGTGTGGTCTCCTGTGCTTGTGCTGTAACTGCAATGAGTGCCAGCAACGCTACCACTGTTCTAAATCGCATTTTCAGGTTCATAGTTGTTATTAATGATTTCGTTATTCTCTTTTTGTGAATTATTAAGATACTCTTCAATGATTTCCTGTCCTTTGATAGTCGATATACCGCGCAGATAGAACAGGATAAGTGCTCGTCCCAGTTCATTCGGGGTATATTTGCTCAATTCATTCTCCTCATTCTTGAGGTTGGCCGTGAATATCGTTTCAAGGTCGCGGCGCAGAATGAAAATCAATACGTCAAAGTTGGCATCTTCGCGGAACAATCCCTGTTTGCGTCCCATCTCTACCCATGCAATGAACTTCTTGTCGTTTGCGTGGTTCTTCTCGGAGTGTAACTTTCTGATGTTGGGGTAACGTTCAAGGTCCTTGAAGAACTTTATGTTCACTCTTTTCAGGCTCTCAAAGTAGAGGGAGTAAATGGAAAGGATGATGTCAAGCACATGCTCGGCCTTGCGGATTCTTTCCTTAGCCTCCTTGCGAAACCAGCTGTTGTGCATTTTCAGTGTCTCAAACAACAATTCTTCCTTGTCGGCGAACTGCTCGTAGATGGTACGTTTGGATATGGAAAGCTCCGATGCGATGTCATCCATCTTTACATCTTTTATACCTCTTGATGTGAAAAGCTCAAGTGCTTTCCCGATGATTATGTTACGCACATCGTCCTTTGTGTGCTCTTCTTTTACTTTTACATGTTCCATTTCGTTTGCAAAGATACTGCGAAAACTTTTTGTGACAAAAAAGTTTTCTATATAATTGCGGAAAATTTTCGCTAATTAATATTTTTTAGTGAGTGTAAACGGAATATAGCCGTGAATGTGAAAAATGTCGCCGTGAAAATGCGCACATGGGTATTGTACGGTCGGTTTTCGCTTAGCAGTCCGGTGGCTGGAATTCAAAAAGAAGCGGCACGCTTTCGAAAGCGCGCCGCTGTCTGGTATCAGTCCTCGAGCAGATGTTTAAGGAACTCGTTCATCTCTTCGTCGAATCCTTCGAGCAGGCCTTCGCTCAGGATGAGAGTGTCATCATCTACAATGAGCAGGTCAACGATAGGCTGGTTGTCGTCATCGACAAGTACAAAAGAGTAGGGCTTGGCAATATTGAGGCTGTCGAATGCTCCGGCTTCATGCATCTTGCTCAAGATGCTGCGGAGCTCTTTTTCGAATACTTCCTCATCATGTACCCCTTCCCACTCTATAATATGTACGCGCGCGAGTTCCTTGTCGTCATCGTCCATAATGGTGATGTCGCCGTTCTCGCCGTTTACCTTGATGAAGAAATCGGTTACTCTTGTCTCTTCTGCAGTGACAAAGTTCTTCGCCATCTTTGCGATGCTGTCCTGCAGACGTGTCTGTGTTTCTCTGCTCAGTGACATAATGCTTCTTTTTAAATGTTTCTGCCGCAGCAGTTCTTGAATTTCTTTCCGCTTCCGCATGGGCACGGGTCGTTGCGTCCTACAGTCTTGTTTACACGGATAGGTTCGCGTTTTACATTCTCGCGTGTGTCGTGTTGCGCTGCAGCCTGCTGGTTGGGATCGTTAAGGTCGACCTTGCTCTCGTTGTACTGCTGCTTGGGTCTGTTGGCCTTCGGGTCGGGTGCTACGTTCACATTGCCCTCCTGCTGTGTCTGTACGTCAAGCTGTCCTCGGGTGAGGATGGATACGGTCTGGTCGTTTATCTTGTTTATCATCTTGTCGAACAGGGTTACCGACTCCAGTTTGAATATCAACAGCGGGTCTTTCTGCTCGTAGCTTGCGTTCTGTACCGAGTGCTTCAGTTCGTCGAGGTCGCGCAGGTTCTCTTTCCATGCGTTGTCGATGGTGTGGAGCAGTATGGCCTTCTCGAAGCTCTTGATGATCTCCTTGCCCCTTGACTCGTATGCCAGCTTGGCATTCACGGGAATGTGGTACTTGTGGCGGCCGTCGGTGATGGGGACAATTATGCTCTTGTCCATCATCTCGGGGCGCTCCTTGTTGAGGAACTCAAAGAACGGATAAGCCTGTGCCGCCATACGCTCCGTGCGCTGCTTGAAGCTTGCCATGGCTGCCTCGAAACAGATCTCGGCCTTCTCTTCTGTATCCTTGCTGTTGAAGTCCTGTTCGTTGAGTGGCAACTCAATTGCCATCTGACGCAGAATCTCCATCTTTGCATCCTCGTACAGATAGTTCTCTACAATATTGTAGCAACGGTCCCATATCATGTTCACGATGTCCATACCGATGCGCTCTCCCATTAGTGCGTGACGGCGCTTGGTGTATACCACTGTACGCTGCTTGTTCATCACGTCGTCATACTCGAGCAGGCGCTTACGTATACCGAAGTTGTTCTCCTCGACTTTCTTCTGTGCACGCTCGATTGATTTTGAAATCATTGAGTGCTCGAGCATGTCGCCCTCCTTGAAACCAAGACGGTCGAGTGTCTTTGCTATACGGTCGGAACCGAACAGGCGCATGAGGTTGTCCTCAAGAGATACGTAGAATACTGATGAACCCGGGTCGCCCTGACGTCCTGCACGTCCGCGCAGCTGACGGTCGACACGGCGTGACTCGTGACGCTCGGTACCGATGATGGCGAGACCGCCTGCATCGCGCACCTCCTTGCTGAGCTTGATATCGGTACCACGGCCGGCCATATTGGTGGCGATGGTAACTGTTCCCGAGAGACCTGCCTTTGCCACAATGTCGGCCTCCTTCTGGTGCAGTTTCGCATTGAGCACGTTGTGTGGTATCTTGCGTATTGTGAGCAGACGGCTCAATAGCTCCGAGATTTCCACTGATGTGGTACCCACGAGCACCGGGCGTCCCTCTTTTACCAGTTTCTCAATCTCCTCGATTACCGCATTGTATTTCTCGCGCTTTGTCCTGTAGATGCGGTCATTCATGTCATCACGGGCTATCGGACGGTTTGTCGGGATGACAACCACGTCAAGCTTGTAGATATCCCAGAACTCGCCAGCCTCTGTCTCGGCTGTACCGGTCATTCCGGCGAGCTTGTGGTACATACGGAAATAGTTCTGCAGTGTAATGGTCGCGAATGTCTGCGATGCGGCCTCTACCTTTACGCGCTCCTTGGCCTCGATAGCCTGATGCAGACCGTCGGAGTAACGGCGGCCTTCCATGATACGGCCTGTCTGCTCGTCGACAATCTTTACCTGTCCGTCCTCTGTGACGACGTACTCTACATCACGGTCGAACATTGTGTAGGCCTTGAGCAGCTGGTTTATGGTATGTACGCGCTCCGACTTCACTGCGTAGTCTGTAAGCATCTGCTCCTTTTTGGTGCTCTTCTCCTCGCTTGAGAGAGTCTGGTCGTTCTCGAGCTCCGACATTGCGGTTGCAATATCAGGGAGTACGAAGAAGTTCGGGTCGGATGTGCTGCCCGAAATGAGCTCGATACCCTTGTCGGTGAGGTCCACGCTGTTCATCTTCTCTTCGATGACGAAGTAGAGTGGCTCTACAGCCTCGGGCATACGTCTGTTGTTCTGCTCCATGTAGTACTCCTCTGTCTTGAGCATACCCATCTTCACGCCCTGCTCGCTGAGCAGCTTGATCAGTGGTTTGTTCTTTGGGAGTGCCTTATGGCTACGGAACAGCGCAAGATAACCGTCGGCAACGGTGTCCTTGTCGCTTGAATATATTTTCTCTCTTGCCTCGGCAAGGAGCTGTGTGGCAAGTTTCTTCTGTGCCTCGACAAGGCGCTCTACCAATGGACGGTACTCCTCGAACATCTGGTCTTCGTTGCGTGGAACCGGGCCTGAGATGATGAGCGGTGTACGTGCGTCATCAATGAGCACAGAGTCCACCTCATCGACAATGGCATAGTTGTGCTGACGCTGTACCATGTCGCTTGGCTGTACTGCCATGTTGTCACGCAGGTAGTCGAAACCGAACTCGTTGTTTGTACCGAATGTGATGTCGGCAAGGTAGGCCTTGCGGCGGGCGTCAGAGTTGGGCTGGTGCTTGTCGATGCAGTCCACGCTAAGGCCATGGAACATGTAGAGTGGTCCCATCCACTCCGAGTCACGTTTGGCAAGGTAGTCGTTGACTGTTACCACATGGACACCGTTGCCTGTGAGGGCGTTCAGGAACACGGGAAGGGTCGCTACAAGTGTCTTACCTTCACCGGTTGCCATCTCGGCAATCTTTCCTTTATGGAGCACTGTACCACCGAACAGCTGTACATCGTAGTGTATCATGTTCCAAACGGTGTCATTGCCGCCGGCCTGCCAATGGTTCTTGTATATTGCCTTGTCACCGTCGATTGTCACGAAATCGAACTTCACGGCGAGTTCGCGGTCAAAGTCATTTGCTGTCACTTCTACTGTCTCGTTCTCGGTGAAACGGCGTGCGCTGTCCTTTACAATAGCGAAAGCCTCGGGGAGAGCCTCGTCAAGAGCCTTGTCAAGTGTCTCGAGAACCTCTTTCTCCAGTTTGTCAATCTGATTGAAGATGCTCTCTCTCTTCTCGAGTTCAGTGTCTTCGATTGTTGCCTTGAGGGCTGCAATCTTTTCGCGCAGAGGGGCTGCGCTGCCCTGTATCTTCTCTTTGAGTGCTGCCGATGCTGCACGCAGCTCGTCGTTGCTCAATGCGGAAATCTTTGGGTATACGGCTTTTACCTTGTTTACCCATGGCTGGATTTCGCGCATATCTCGGCTTGCCTTGTTGCCGAACAGTTTGCTTATAAATTCGTTAAAACCCATTATTGTGTATTATTTATTATTTCCTTTTCGTCGATGTGCGTATATGCGCACTAAATGCAAAGGTAGTTATAAAATATAAATTCTTATAACAAAAAAGAGAAAAACTCTATCTGTTGTCATTAAAATTGCAAAAAGTGTGCCATTGCGATATGGATGTCATAGATGGAATGCATCGTATGGCATTTTGGCATAAAATACTGTGCGAGTGTTGTGTTTTGTCACTCTTTTTCCTATCTTCGCAAAAAATAATGAATTGTTTATGAAAAAGATTTTCTCTTGCCTTGTTGCAGTGTTGATACTCTTTGTGGTGTCTTGTGGCTCAAATGAAAAAGTCTATTATGCGAGTGATTTCGGCATTGTGCCCGGCACCGGCGAGGATATGACGGCCAAGGTGGCGCTTGCCATTGAGACAATCAATGCCGAGTGCAACGGCGAACCGGCCGTGCTGCTCTTCGAGGGTGGCGAGTACGATTTCTATCCCGACAGCGCCAATGTTCGTGAGTATTATGTCAGCAACCACGACCAGGACAACCCCAAAAAGGTGGCAATTGTTCTCGAGGGTATGAGGAATTTCACTCTCAAGGGTGGTGACAGGGGTATGGATGCACTCCGCGCCGATTTCATGATGAACGGCCGCATGCTTCCCATTGCCATGGTGGATTGCGAGAACTGTACGCTCGACTTTATCGGCGTTGATACGCGTTCGCCGCAGATCACCCAGGTAGAGGTGCTTGAGAATGATGTCGAGAATGGTTACATAACATATCGCATTGCTCCTTATGCGAATTACAGGATTGTCGACGGCAATCTGGTTACATATGGCAGTAATTGGGAGTTTACTCCTCAGGCCGGTATTGCTTTTGACGGCGAGACGAGACATCTTGTTTACCGTACAAGCGACATTGGGGTGGGTGTGTATGGTGTTGAAGAGATTGGACCACGTGTTATACGTGCTCCATGGCGCGATAGCCGCCTTATTCCCGGTACGGTAGTGGCAATGCGCTCCTATGCGCGCCCCACACCGGGAATCTTCGTGTCGGGTTGCAAGGATATCACAATAAAGAGTACCTCTGTGTATTATGCCGAGGGTATGGGCCTTCTTGCTCAAGTTACCGAGAATATCACACTTGAGCGTTTCATAGTCGGCAGACGCAGCAATGAACGCTATTTTTCCACACAGGCCGATGCTACGCACTTCTCGGGCTGCAAGGGAAAGATTGTTTCAACCGGCGGTATCTACGAGGGTATGATGGATGATGCAATCAATGTGCACGGAACCTATCTGCGCGTTACTGAAAGATTGGATGACCATACTCTGGTGGGCCGTTACATGCATGGTCAGGCATACGGTTTCTATTGGGGCGGTGCAGGTGACAGTGTGCAGTTCGTGCGTTCCGACGTAATGGAGATTACCGAGGGTAACCGCATTGTGGAGATTGTTCCCCATGACAAGGAACAGCTTGCCGGTTGCAAGGAGTTCAGGATAAAGTTCGAGAAGGTTTTGCCTGCCGACATAGCAGACGGTAAATATGGCATCGAGAATCTCGAGTGGACGCCCGAAGTGGTGTTCAGCGACAATGTCATACGTAACAACCGTGCGCGTGGTACACTTTTCAGCACTCCCAAGAGCACGTTGGTAGAGAGGAATTTCTTCGACCATACGTCGGGAACGGCAATCCTGCTCTGTGGCGATTGCAACGGCTGGTTCGAGACGGGTGCCTGCCGCGATGTGGTAATACGTGACAACCGCTTTGTGAATTCGCTCACAAACATGTTCCAGTTTACGAATGCAATAATATCAATATATCCCGAGATTCCCGATCTCGCCGGCCAACAGAAATATTTCCATGGCGGCAATGGCAAGGGGGTTGTCATTGAGAACAATACATTTGAGACCTTTGATGCACCCATTGTATATGCAAAGTCGCTTGACGGCCTTGTGTTCAAGGGGAACAAGGTTATTCAGAACAATGATTATGAGCCTTTCCATTGGAACAGACACCGTTTCTTGCTTGAGAAGGTTACGAACGTAACAATAGAGGGCAATGATTTTCCTGGTGGCTTCAACGAGGAGAATGATGTGAAATACAACTATTGATGCAGTTGCTGCATAGATTCAGACAAGATATTTCGGGTATTGAACTTCCTGTAAGGTTCAATAATCCCTTCTACTATTCACCTCATCGGTTGTGCATGATTGCCGCCGATGAGGTGCGTGCAAATATGCTCGGCAGTGAGGTTGTTGCCGCAGAGGCTGCCAAAGGTAAGATGTTCGGTGTGCTGGTGGTGCGCGACAAGGAGGGGAATGTCGGTTATCTTGCTGCTTTCTCGGGGCTTTTCATGGGTAGCAACAATGTCGATGGCTTTGTGCCACCGGTCTTTGATCTGCAAAATCCCGACGGCTATTTCAAACGTGAGGAGGCTGAGATTTCGGCAATCAACGCTAAGATAAAGGGACTTGAGGCTTCTGCCGAATATATCGCGGCAAAGAGCGCTCTTGAAGCGGTCAAATGTGCAGCCGATGAAGCCATGGCTGGTATGCGTGCAGAGTTTGCTGCCAACAAGGCCCGACGTGCGCAACTACGTGCCGGAGGAGCGCTGACAGCCGATGATGAGTCTACGCTCATCAAGGCAAGCCAGTTCGAGAAAGCAGAGCTTAAACGCGCGCAACGTGCTTGGCAGGCAAAGGTTCTTGAAAAGGAGGATTTGTTAAAAATATTTACCGATAAAAAGGCTTTGTATGTTGCCGAAAGACGCAGCCGTTCAGCAGCGCTCCAGCAGTGGCTTTTCAGGCAGTTCGTGATGCAGAACGGACGTGGCGAGAAACGTACACTGCTCGATATCTTCAAGGAGCATCGTGGCTGTATTCCGCCTGCAGGGGCAGGGGAGTGTGCAGGTCCGAAACTGATGCAGTATGCCTATGCCAATTCGCTTCATCCGCTTGCATTGGCGGAGTTCTGGGTGGGTGAGTCACCTGTGGGCGAGGTTCGTCGTGACGGCTGTTTCTATGGTGCATGTAAAAGTAAATGCGAACCGATACTTACATATATGTTGCAAGGGCTTGATGTTGAGGAGAACGCCCTTGAGCACGGTGGTGATATCAAGGCTTTGGAGGTTGTGTATGAAGACGAATGGCTTGTTGCTGTGAACAAACCGAGTGGGGTGCTCTCTGTGCCCGGTATTGTAGGAGGTACATCGGTGCAGCAGTGGCTGCGCGAAGAGTATCTTCGTTGTAATGAACTTTTTGTGGTTCATCGCCTCGATATGGCAACGTCGGGCGTGCTTGTCGCGGCAAAATCAATGGAGGTTTACAAGGCAATGCAGGCATTGTTCGCATCAAGAGATGTGAAAAAGGAGTATATAGCTTTGCTTGACGGGGTGCCGTCTGCTGATTCGGGTACAATAAGCCTGCCTCTTGCTGCTGATTATGATGCCCGTCCGCGTCAGAAGGTCGATTACCGCAACGGCAAGGAGGCTGTGACACGTTACGATATTCTTGATGTTGTAGGCTACAAAGGCAAACAGTGTGCTCTGGTTCGCTTTGAGCCTCTTACCGGGCGTACGCATCAGCTTCGTGTTCATTCTGCCTACAAGGACGGGCTCGACGTGCCCATTGTGGGCGATGCTCTCTACGGCAGGCTTGCCGACAGGCTCATGCTGCACGCCGCATCGCTTGAGTTCCGTCATCCTGTGACGGGTGAAAAAGTTTCTATTACTGCAAAAATCCCATTTTAAGTGAGTGTTGTGCGCTTTTGGCTTCGGGGTCTATAGGGTCCACGGGGGCAATAGGGTCCTTAGGGTTGCGCGTTCCCTAAAGACTCTAAGGACTTTAAAGACCCTAAGGACCCTAAGGTACTCAAGGAACTCAAAGGAATTCAAGGCTATACTGATTTTTTTTCGTTAATTTTAGTTGTTGTATGTTCTAATAGTTATATATTTACAAAATAATTGATATAATGGCTATTTGTGTGACTTTGGAATATTCTATATTTTAACTTAATAATTAACCTTTTATGAAAATCAAATCACTGATTCTTTCGGCGTTGTCTGCACTATTCATTTGTGCGGGTGCAAATGCCCAGAGTGACTACTATGTAGTCCATGGTGCTGACGAGAACGTGACCCATGGTACACACTACCCGATAGCGGTAGGTATCGTAGGTACACACAGTGCTCAGCAGCAGGTAAACAATATTGCTTCGGCACCACGTTGTGCTGCGTACTTTGACAAGACTGACAATGTCTTTGAAGTAAAGCGTGGCGAGACTGTCACTCCTCTCATCACCATCAACGGTTCTTGGATGCACGGTTATGTATTCGTTGACTGGGATAACAGCAAACAGTTCGAAGTGAATCTCCAGGGTGAGGGCCCTTACACAAAGGGTGAGGGCAATGAGCTTATGTGCTGGTCGCTCTATGGCAAGAATACCAACGGCGATACAGGCTGGAACAGTGCCGGAATCTATCAGGCAAACGGTGATGTGCTTGCTCCGGGCTCATTCAATGTGCCTACTGATGTTGAGGACGGTGCAGTGTTCCGTATGCGTTACGCAGTAATGTGGAACTGTATTGACCCGTCTGGTAACTATGCTAACTTCATCAGTGACGGTGGTTCTATCATTGACGTTATGCTCAAGGTGAGCGGTGATGCCGGTGACATTGAGGTAAGCTATCCTATTGATGAGTACGATGAACCACGCGTGGGTACAACTCCTGATGAGGCTTCCTGGAATGCGCTTCCCGATGGTTTGAACGCTACATGGGCTTCGCGCGACGTTCACTACAAACTTCACGAGGTTCCACAGGTTACCCAGAAGGACGAGGCTACCATAAACGCATGGAAGGGCGAGCGCGCCAACATCCAGGCTGTCCTCTACAGCAAGAGTGACCAGGGCACAATGACTGTGCGCATGACAGAATGGAAGAAAGACGGTGTCTCTACCGGTATCAACGGCGGTGACGCACGCTTTGTAAACTATGTAATCACCGATGATTATGTAGCTTGTGGAAATCACCCGATGACATTGCCACAGTGGCTTGTTGCCGATGTCATTGACCAGGATAAGCCACACGCAGTCCCTGCAATGGAGACACGTCCCGTGTGGTGTACAATCGAGGTTCCCCGCGATGCCGAGGCCGGTGAGTATACAACAGCACTTGAGGTTGTTGATGCCGACGGCAATGTGGTGAAGAGCCTTGCTCTGAACATTGTTGTCGATTCTCACTCACTGCCGACAGTTGCCGACCAGAAATTCCACCTCGACTTCTGGCAGCAGCCATATTCGGTTAGCCGTTACTATCAGGTAGAGCGTTGGAGCGATGAGCACCTCGAGGCTCTGCGTCCTTACCTTGCGGCTCTGGGCCGTGCCGGTCAGCGCGTGGTGACTGCAATCCTCTTCTACGAGCCATGGGGCGAGCAGACACATGACCTGTTTGATCCTATGATAGAGACTATCAGGCTTGCCGACGGTACATGGGAATATGATTATGCTGTTTTCGATGCATACGTTGAGCTTTGCGCGGAGTATGGTATCGACAAGCAGATAAACTGCTTCAGCATGTTGCCATGGGACATGAGCTTCCGTTACTTTGATGATGAGGCCGGTGAATATAAGGTCCTTTCAACAAATTACTCATCTACAGAGTATAAGAATCTGTGGACAAACTTCCTTACGTCATTCAAGGCTCACTTGATTGAGAAAGGTTGGTTCGAGAAGACCTGCATCGCTGTTGATGAACGTGGCGAGGATGCTATGCTGAAGGCATACGACATTGCGAATGGGCTGGGCTTCAAGATGGCTTTGGCGGGTAACTACCACAGTTCACTTTGCAGTATATTGCATGACAAGTGTGTCCAGCTCGGTCAGGAGCACCTCTTTACAGCAGATCAGCTTGCAAGCCGCAAGGCTAAGGGTCAGGTGACCACTTTCTACACAAGCTGCGCAAACAGCGAGCCTAACATCTACAGTAATTCATTCCCTGCAGAGGCTGCATATCTGCCAATCTATGCTGCAGCAATGAACCTTGACGGTTATCTGCACTGGGCATGGATCAACTGGGATGAGCATCCTCTCACCGATACACGTTTCCGCAAGTTCGGTGCAGGCGATACTTATTGCTACTATCCGGGTAACCGTTCAAGCGTACGCTTCGAGCGCCTTATCGAGGGTATACACCAATACGAGAAGATCCAGATTCTGCGCGAGGAGTATAAGAACGATGCCGAGAAACTTGCTGCATTGAATGCTCTCCTCGGACGCTTTACAGGATCAATCGCAGGTGAGGAGTGTGCAGCAGTTGTGAATGACCTTGAGGACTTCCTCAACGGCAAGGAGGTAGAGATTCCCGAGGCAAAGGATGTTACGACAGGTTATTATCACCTCGTGAGCAAGGCTACTGCACGTACCGAGCACCTCTACAACAATGCTCTTCTCAACGGCAATAGCATGCGCTTTACACTCCAGTCAAATTCTATGGTAAATACCAACAATGGTATCTGGTACATTGAGGTAAAGGACAACAATAAGCTCGGTATCAAGAATGGTGACGGTAACAATATTGTTGCCGGTGCAAACTGGGGCGGTTCTATTGCCGGTTCATACAGCGAACTTACCATCGGTTCCACAAATGATGTGGGCGAGTACCGCTACTATTACTTCACCGAGGCCCTGAACTGTACCAATGGTGGCGCTAACTTCAAGCTGAGTGGTGTTGACTTCCTCACTACATGGACCGACGGCGGCCCATCTGCAGATGATAACCAGTGGCGTTTTGAGCGCGTAGATATGGAGGGAATGAGCGTTTTCGAGGTTGTCATCGAGAATAACCCTGATGTATATGTTACATATACCAACGGTGCAACAGTGGAGAATGCCTTCAACGGTGGCTTCTTCATCACTTCAACCCCTATCACAAGCGACAAGCTCTCTGTTTCGATGGTAGGAAACACACTTAACGGTGCCGACATTACAGTCGATGGCAACACCATCAAGGTCACAAACATCGATGCAGCGGCAGTTCCAGTAAAGCAGGACCTCTACAATACAAGTAAAGGTGACGGTGTCATTCCGCCATACCGTATCCCCGGTATCACAACAGCAAGCAACGGCCGTCTTATCACAGCTGCCGCACGTCTTGTATGCGGAACTGACCCCGGTTACGGTCAGGTAGACGTGGTATGCCGTACAAGTGACGACAATGGTGAGACTTGGAGCGACATGATTGATGTAGCTGTGGGTACAGGCAAGACTTCTGCCACAGTAAACTACTTTGATACAGCTTTCGGTGACCCTGCAATCGTGGCAGACCGTACAAGTGACGAGGTACTTGTCATTGCAGTTGCCGGATGTACAGTTTACGGCAATGGCAATACAACACGCCAGAATCCTAATATGATTGCTACAATCCACAGTAAGGACAACGGCGAGACATGGGAAAAGCCAGTTGATGTAACCGAGCAGATTTATAGTCTTTTTGATGAGGGTAACCCTATTCAGGCAGCTTTTGTCGGCGGTGGTAAGGTGTTCCAGAGCCGTATAGTCAAGAAGGATAAGTATTACCGTCTGTACGCAGCCATGTGTGCACGTCCTAACGGTAACCGTGTAATCTATTCCGATGACTTCGGCCGCACATGGCAGGCTCTCGGCGGTGCATCGGCTCTGCCTGTCCCAGGTGGTGACGAGCCCAAGTGCGAGGAGATGCCCGACGGCCGTGTAATTGTATCAAGCCGTGTAGGCGGTGGACGTATCTACAACATATACACCTACAGCAACACCCTTGAGGGTGAGGGCGAGTGGAGTACATCAGTAAAGAGTACATTCGCAGGCTCAGGCCTCACACCCGGCGGTAACTCAACAAACGGTGAAATCCTCATCGTTCCTGTAAAGCGTAACAGCGACAACAAGGAGATGTACCTTGCGCTCCAGTCACTGCCTACAGGTAGCGGCCGTACAAACGTGGGTATCTTCTATAAGGAGTTGACCGATATGACCGACCTCAACAGCGTTGCAAACTTCGCTATCGATTGGAACGGCTTCTATCAGGTGAGCAACACTGCATCGGCTTACAGTTCAATGGACCTCCAGGCCGACAACAGAATCGGTTTCATCTACGAGGAGACACTGACAGGCTTCGGTAAACGCAATAACCCTGTATCAACCTGTTTCCCGACAGGTGCAGGTCAGCATAACTTCGACGGCTTCGACAACCTTTATGTTGCATATGACCTCGAGTACATCACAGGCGGTGAATACAGCATCAAACGCGATGTAGACCGTCGTGCGTTCCTTCAGGATT
Organism: uncultured Bacteroidales bacterium; assembly: GCA_937906165.1. Lineage (GTDB taxonomy): Bacteria > Bacteroidota > Bacteroidia > Bacteroidales > Bacteroidaceae > HGM04593. The sequence continues at coordinate 32,515 of CALCYA010000082.1, forward strand.
ACTTTACAGCAGTTGTTGAGGAAGCAGCCGTGTCAGAGACATTGCAGGCAAACGTTGCTGCTGCCCTTGCTGCATTGAGCGAGGAGCCTACGACAGCCGAGGTTGACGAAATCTATGCGCTCCTTGCTGGTGAGGAGCCTGCGGACAAGTGGGACGGCAAGATGCTTACCTTCACCAACGTTCAGCAGAGCGGTAAGGAGTATGTGCTTTACATTGATGACAGCAACAAACTGAATGTCAGCACCTCTACAGCCGAGGAACTCGGTGAGGCAGCGCAGTTCGTATGTAAGAAAGAGGAGAGCGGCAAGTACAGCTTCTACAACGAGGCAAAGAAGCTTTATATGATTTGGCGTGCCGGCAAAAATTACGGCTATAACGACAATGCCGGTACTCTCGACACATATAACGCTACATACTGCGACTGGAGCATCAATGACGCCAGCACAACAGTTGCCGACACATATTATATTGTAAGCAAACGTGCTGATGGTACAACCGACGGTTCTATTGTCATTATGTCTGCCACTGGCGCTTTTGACTCCTTTTCAAATGCTATCGGCTATGCAAGCAACTACAGTAACCTCTTTCGCATCAGCGTAGCAGATATCGATACCGGCATTGATGAGGTGGCAGGTGTGAATGTAGTCAAGGGTATCTATGACCTCCAGGGCCGTAAGGTAGAGAATCCTTCAAAGGGTATCTACGTTATCAATGGCAAAAAGGTCTTGATCAAGTAACTTTACAGAATGATCAACCAATGATTAATAAGTTTACTTGATTAAGCATTGCCGGGCGCAAGGTAGTTGCGCGAAGCGAAGGTTCTTGTAAAGTAACAAAGTATTGGTAATACAATAATTACCATTGATAATT
>CALCYA010000083.1 GCA_937906165.1 uncultured Bacteroidales bacterium
AGACAATCTTCATTAAGAAGGACCGTCAGGAAGCGAAGCAGAGAAAACTCCTTCTCTTGAGCAAGAGGAGGTGGCACAAGCGAAGCGCAGTGACGGAGGAGTTGGAAATATGATTACAACAGAACATGTAAAGCCAATACCTACAGAAACTCCCTCCGCTACACTCTGTTCCGCTCGTCCCTCTTAACCAAGAGGGACAGTTGAAGAGCAACGGGTGGAAGAGTTGAAGAATTATTATACAACACTCCCGTTATACCGATAATAATGAGAAATATCATAACCATAATTGCAGCCCTTGCTCTGCTGGCGACACCGCTGGCTTCAAGGGCGCAATACTTTATCACCGACAGCATAATTCCAGAGAGGATTGTGGTGAAGAGCACCCTGTTCGGCATAGGCAGCATGAACAACCTGGACACCTATCTCAGCGGCTACGACCACAAGGGCGGTGCGCTGTACCTGCAACATGAGAATTTCCGCGATGCACGCACAGGCAGCTACCGATGGAAGTTCCAGACACTGTTCAACGGTACAGTAGGATACACCACACAGGGCAACAACGCACAGTTGGCAGCCTTGGCATCGTACAGTTGGGGAGGATACCATCCTTTTACTGTGGGAGAGCGTCTGAAACTGCTTGCCGGCGTGCAGATACAGCTTGAGGGCGGAGCACTGTACATACCCTCCAACGGCAACAACCCCGTGGCAGCAAAGCTGCGCACTGCATTGGCGGCATCGGGAATGGCAATCTACCGCATACCTGTGAGAGAGAGCGAGTGGACGGCAAGGCTACAGCTTGACATCCCTCTTGCAGGAGTGATGTTCGCACCGGAGTACGGCCAGAGCTATTATGAGATTTTCGGTTTGGGCCACACTGGCGGCATCATAGCATTCACCCACCCTCTGAACTGCCCGTCGTGGCGCCACACGCTGTCGCTTGACATTCCCCTGCGCTGGAAACGTCACAGCACCACCCTGCGCATCGCATACAGCGGCGACATCTTCCAGAGCGACATAAACGACATTCGCTGCCACATTTACCGCCACGCTTTCACCTTCGGATTCGTAAAGACAATATTCAAGGTAAAGCAGGAGAACAGCATCAAGGCGTATACCCCATACTAAAGCAAAAGAGAATGAAGAGAATACTTTTATATATTACCCTGCCGTTCATTCTTGCCGGCTGCATCGAGGAGGATGAGTTCAACAACACCCCCAACGGCAACTTCGAAGCATTGTGGAGCCTCATCGACGAGCGTTACTGCTTCTTTGCACAGGCCGAGGAGGAGTACGGACTCAACTGGAACGCTGTGTACGACAGGTATAAGCCATTAGCCGACACCTGCAGCAGCAATGCAGCCCTTTTTGACGTGCTGGGCGACATGCTTGCCGAACTGCGCGACGGTCATGTAAACCTCACATCAATCTACGGCACAAAGTTCTACTGGGACTGGAAGCTCGACCACCCCATCAACTTCAGCGACTCGATACAGCGCAACTACCTGGGCACAGACTTCCGCATCACCAACGGCATAAAGTACACACAACTGCAGGACAGCATCGGGTATGCTTATGTCGAGAGCTTTGCAAACGGCTTCGGCACCGACAATCTGAGTGTGATGCTGATGAACCTCAAGGATTGCAAAGGTTTGATACTAGACATACGCAACAACGGCGGCGGCATGCTCACTGCCGCGGAGAAGTTAGCTTCATCATTCACAAAAGAGAAGATACACTGCGGTTACATTCAGCACAAGACCGGCAAGGGGCACTATGACTTCTCAAAACCCGAGAAACTATATCTTGAACCCGGAGAAGGCGCAATATGGTTGCGTCCAGTAGTGGTGCTCACCAACAGAGGCGTGTATAGTGCCGCCAACCACTTTGTGATGCTCATGCGCGAGCTGCCCCACGTTGCTATCCTGGGCGACAGGACTGGTGGAGGCAGCGGAATGCCGCTCAACAGCACCCTGCCCAACGGCTGGGGTGTCAGGTTCTCGGCCTGCCCCATACTCGACGCACAGGGCAACCACACCCAATTCGGCATTGAACCCGACATTAAGGTAGACATCAGCAGCGAGGACTGGAACCAAGGACGCGACACAATGATTGAGGAGGCCAAACAGGCCATCTTTGAGTATTATGACAAAATATCAGGCAGAGAGTAGCTGTTTTTCAAAAAAAATGCACTATCTTTGCCGAGTCTTTCAGGAGACATACTAAGTTTTATCGCGCGTGTGGCGAAATTGGTAGACGCGCCAGACTTAGGATCTGGTGTTTTGCGACGTGTAGGTTCGAGTCCTATCACGCGCACGATGGGACAAAAGAGCAGATTAATCTGCTCTTTTTTTTATGCAAACTCCTCCGCTTTTAAGAGAGGGACGGTGCGATACCATAGCAATGCGTTGCTTTCCACGAACTTTGGCTGCGCTCGTTGTGTAACATACAAGCGAACTTGTGCTACACCCGCTGGCACAAACCTTGCGACGAAGGGAACTTTAGTTCCCACGAGGAGCGTGCTTTAGCACTAAACATTTATGTTTCCCAAAAGGAGTCCCGAAGGGCCCTGTTACACAGTGACGGAGGAGTTCCAAAGTCCCTGCGGTCCCGGTAAGACGGTATTGTCAAAATCTCCCTCTCCGTTATATTTCAGGGTTGACAATTCGATAAACATATATTATAAAACCAATGAGTGTACCATCAGAAAGACACACTCATTGGTTAAGTTCAATATCGCAGTTTTGTACAAGGTATTCTATTGTTTGCTGACGAGTTTTATCTCATCACGTTTAAAAGTATAAAAAACTCCCCCATATCTTTCCATACACTCAAACTCATTATCGCCGACAACATCTTTTACTCTGAATTCTTTGCAACTCTTTAAATCAATTATAATATCACCTACTTCTATTTTGGCATTTTCATCAAAATGAACTTCTTCAATATTTTCTACATGATTTTCAAGTTCTTCAATATGCATTAAATTCCTAATCACAGGCCTCACATATTTTAGAACGCCCCAAACTGTTGCAACCATGAAAAACATAACAATACCACCTGGGGCACTTTTAAAAAATATTGCCATTAATGATGAAACCAACAGCCAAATTAAAAGAAACACTGATACTAAAATAAGGTAATAAATAAACTTTTTCATTATTCGAAATCTTTAGGAGTTATTTTTAAGGTTTGAATTAAATTATCTTCTTCATCAAAAAAAAACATAAACGATATTTATAGACGAACGTGAGAAATACGAAGCAAAAACATCAGACTCAGGAACAGAAAGAATCATATTTAATATCGTTTTTTCTTTGAAGTTTAAGGCCCACTCAGCATTCATATAACCAACCATAAATGGCTCTACACGGTATTTGAACATTATTGTTTTCCCAACACAGGAGACATTAAACAAAGTGGTGGCCTCATCAGTCTTCATTGGGAGTGTTTCGTTTGTTTTCTTAAACATATTAAGCATATAATTCTCAAATTCATCAATGCTAATACTTGTTTCTTTCACTTCCACTGCACAACTCTTATTCTTAAGTACGAGTCCATTTAAAACATCTTCAATGCACTGACTGCTAGAATTCTGTGTTAAGATCACTTGCTGAATATAAGTTGCCAAATATAAAGCCCCATTTTTTATAAAAATGAAAGATACACATCCTATTCCATCTCTTTCGTTCGTTATATTTGAAAAGATCTTTATTGCACGTATTTCTTCATTTTTAAGATTAACAATAGTTCTTTCATAAAGAATGAGATTGTTATCAGACACTCCTTCCTTATATTGCTCGTATATAAAATCATCCCACGCATCCACATCTTCAGATAACTCATAATCCCAATAGCTTATAGAAAAATAAGCATCTTCGCTTTCCAATTTAACTAGCATATGAGGTGCATTGCTAATTTGTGCCTCTTCATATTCATTAGAATAGTACAGCTTTATTAGTGAATCCTCGAAAACTAAATTACGGGAACATGAACTTATAAACAAGCAAATCAATAATAAAAACGCTTGGTTTTTCATAGCAAAAAAAATAATAAAAGTGTGAGCCATATGTTCTATCCTACATTCAGGTCTTCGCATTACCTTTGACATGGATAAAACAATAGCCCACACCATAGAATTATATCGTATTCTATACGAACATAGATATAACAACTGGTATGGTGCTATTGCTATCATCTTCATGTCAATATCAAAGTTGCGAAGTTTGAATGTAGAAGATAATTTCAATAACACCTCAATATGTTTGCCCTAACAATGCAGAGCGTTGCAAATATATAAAGATTTATCTTTAACTCAAATTATTTACATCCTTTGTTTGAGTTGTTTTATATTCTTCTATAAAATATGTTCTGAAAGTATTAAAATCTGCTCTATTTTTAAAATTGCCATAAATTAGTTTATGCATTACTATAAATGCCTCTATTTCATACATCATCTTTGATAATTTCTTATTTCGAATATATCTATTATAACCCCAAGTGATTCCTATCATTTTACTTATGTATATGGCTGTATCCTTAATGTTTTCAACATTTTTATCTGCTTTCAAAAAACAATCTTCCACTTTTTTTTCATTAATATCATCTGAAATATTAGAAGACAATAACGACATAATATTATCGTATTGCCTCACAATATTATCGATATTAGAATTAACATCCGATTTATTATTCCTTAAAAGCATTCGTTCCACATCTATGCCAACTGTAACCACCTCAAGTTCTTCAATCACATTATCATAATTATCTAAATCATCATACAAAACGCTATTTATCAATATATCAACATTGTTAATCATTTCTGATTCATTTTTAAAGAGATGGGTTAACATAAACATTATTGCAAACAAATATATACCCACTAACAAACTTTCTTGTTCGATTGTATTATTTCTAAAAAAACAGATACACAAATACAAGATTACTGCAAATAATAGGAAAGGATATGTGAATGCCAACCTATCAGATTTTGTATTCAGAAAACCATGTTTATGAAAAAAATTGCACGAAACTATAGAATATAAAACAACAAAACAGATTAATGAAAATAAGGATATATAATACAAATGGCATTCTTTTAGAATAACATTCGAATAACACATCCAAACTATATGAAATAAAAAATACAACACAAATAGTATTGAATAAAATCTCAAAGTATCAGAATATCTTATAAAAACAGGTAGTTTTCTTCTTATCAATTGGTACGCAAACACACAACATAAAACTATGTCAAACAAAGCAAGGCATATCATAAAAGACAAATCCCAGTTTACATCATTTTCATAAGCAATACTTATTATTTGTACTGCAAGTGCGCTAATTGCAGCTATAACTGCACCAAGTCCCCACCCTGACATGTTGTATTTTTCTTGTAGGCGTGTTCTCTCTGAATAAAGGATTGATAAAACTTGTTCTCTAGTCATATCTTAATATTTTAAAATTACTATACAAAATTATAAATGAGCATTAAAAACATGACTACGTAATTATTACAAATATTTATTTGGATTAAAATCAGACAAAAAGAATATATCAATACAGACGAACTTATTTTGTACAAAAAACGAAAAACTGTTTTACCTATACTACTATAAATGATTTTCGATAAGCGATAGGGGTTACATACATAAAAACACCCCACAGAGGGGTGCTGAATGTGTTTTGCTATTTGGCACCATTACCAACCTTGTCAAAAGTTGAATATTATTTTGAATCTCATGAAGAATCTATTATTTTTACAATTTAAGAACAAATTTATGCCATAAAACAGATTAAAAAAATATGGAAAAGAAATATCAGGTGTTTATAAGTTCTACATATTCTGATTTAAAAGAAGAACGCTACAAGGTTATACAAACTATTATGAATTTTAATTGCTTTCCAGCTGGTATGGAACTTTTTCCAGCAATGGATGAAGAACAAATGGAATACATAAAAAAAGTTATTGATGATTGTGATTATTATATTTTAATCATAGGAGCAAGGTATGGAAGTATTGGAAAAGATGGAATAAGTTATACAGAGAAAGAGTATGATTATGCTGTTTCATCTGGAATTCCAATTTTAGCATTTTTACATAATGATATAAATGATATTTCATTTGGAAAAACTGATAAGGATGATAATTTGTATAAAAAACTACTTGAATTCCGTTCAAAAGTAGAAAAGAATAGACTTGTAAAGTATTGGAATGGCGCAGAAGACTTAATTGCTAAAGTTTCTATGAGTTTGCCAGCTACAATAAAAATGCGACCTAGAATTGGTTGGGTAAAAGCGAACTTACAGTCTAATGCAGAATCTTTACAAGAAATCAACAACCTACAAAAGAAGATTGAGGAAATGCGTAATGAAATGTCCACGATTAATTATAATTTACAAAAAGTTGAACATGAATTTAAGGACGATATATCAGGACTTGAAGCTCCTATAAATTTTACGGTAGGATATTCCTACTATGATGGCAAAAAAAGAAGAAGAGCTCATGATGTAAAGAAATTTGAGTTGACGTTAAAAAGAATTTTTGTAGAATTAGGAGCAGAGATGCTTGATTGTGAAATATCAGAAGCTACATTAAAGAATCGTATGACAAGTATTGCACGTAGAGGGTTGACAACATCATACAACATAATAGATGATATATACACAGAAACAATTGAAACTACTACTTTTCAAACTATCAAGTATCAACTAAAAATATTGGGGCTAATTGAAAATTGCACAATTAAAGGTAAACCATTTTGGAAATTAACATATAATGGAATGCATTTAGCATTAAGCGAATTATGTGTTTTAAGAAACAAAAATAACAAAACCACATAGATAACTAACATCATACAATTAAATAACTTTTTATCACTAATAAAAAAACTTACACAAAAGTTGTACAGTTATACAACTTTGTTTATATTTGCATCACTATGAGAAAGATAATTGCATACAAACGGTATTATGCCGACTTTATGGCAAAATTATCCCAACCTGAACGAATAAAAATAATGCGTGCATTGTTATTATTTGAAACGGAAGATAAAATACCGCACCATTACATAAAGTATATTCGCGACGAGATATATGAATTTCGAGTGAATTACGGCAATAATGAGTTCCGTATCTTTTTCATATACGATGGTGATACCATTGTGGTTTTGTTCAACTGTTTTAAGAAGAAAACCCAAAAGACACCCGACAGTGAAATAAAAAAAGCAGTACAATTAAAGAAGGAGTATTATGAGCAAAAAGAATGAAATTTATGATGTAAGTGCCGAACTTGCAAGGGAGTTTGGCGAGGTTGGTACTCAAACTCGTGCTGAGGCCACTGCAAGGGCTTGGGAAGAGTACAATGCACAGATATTGCTCGATGCTCGTAAGAACGCGCGTTTGACACAGGCAGAACTTGCCGAGCGTATCGGTGCTGATAAGAGTTATATATCGCGCATTGAGCGAGGAATAACAGTTCCTACAGTTGCAACCCTTTATAAGATTGCAGCTGCAATGGGACTGACAGTAGAGTTGAAACCAATCTGATTGATAGGATGTCACAAATTTGCACGATGAGACAAAAGAGCAGATTAATCTGCTCTTTTTATATGCAAGCTCTCCCGCTTTTTAAAGAGGGCAAAGTTGCGAGTAAGTGAGTGTAATGCAAACTTGTTTGTAATTACACAACGAACGGGAGCAAATTCGCCAAAGGCAAATACCCGAATGGGGGGGGAGGGAGTTCTTATGGCGCAGCGACAGGCTGCGATAAGACGGCGTTGTCAATTTAAAAGATATAATCGACAATGCGAGCAGCAAAAGGTCACGCGAAGAACCGCGCCAGTGGTGCCGCGTGGGTTGCGGTTGGCAAGTGTTGTCAATTATAACAAAAATCGGCAATGCTTGCAGCAATAGGGCGCAGGATGCGTGGCATAGTCACGCCCCCGCATTACTCCGCGCTCAGTTCCTGTACAGCGGCTTTGGCATTCTCTGAAAATTCCGCGTCGTTGGAATCCGCCAAAATGCGGTAGTATTTAAGGGCATTCTGTTTGTCGCCCAACTTTTCATAGGTATAAGCTATGTTATTGACAACAAGCATATCACCAGGAGAAACGCTGTATGCTGACAGATACCAGTCGAGGGCACTCTTCAGGTCCCCTGCATAGAACCTCATCACCCCTTTGTCACTCAAGAAGACGGGGTCTTTCGGGTAAAAGCGGACGCAGGCATCCACCATATTCTCGGCAGACACCAAATCTTCGGCATCGACAAGCCGAGAAAGATAATCCTGTATACAGTCTCTCATATATGACACGCCGTCGGTTTCAACAGGCTTATCAAGGGTACCGAGCCATTTATTGTCATTAACCACTGAATGCTCGACCATGGAACATACTTCTTTGACAGCAGATGCATTCTCCCCGACTTTAAGATGCACTGTGATTTTTCCCAACCTTAAATCTATTCTATCCGGGTACTTTGCGATGCCGTCTGCCAGAATTGCCTTTGTGTAACCTACCCTAACCGAATCGGTCTGAACCTCACTGTACATGTATTGCGTATTCCCCAAAGAGTCCTCCATGACATAATAACCTCTTCCGTCGGCGGGTTTCTCTGCCGAAAGGGTTATCACATCACTGACAGCGTCCATGAAATAATAGTTTGCACGTAACGAGAAGAGCTCCGCATCACCGGGGTACAGTCTCTCCCAATCAGAAATAAGTGACACTACAGTTGTTGTATCGTGTTCCGATACCGCCTTGCTGAATCTGTCATAAAGTTCCGCCTTTGTTTGGGCAAATACAGCACAAGAGAGCAGCATGAAAATGAATGTAGAAAAGATACGACGCATATTTGTTTAGAGTTTAGAAGCTGTTTAAGAAACGGTTTAAATTTCTAAAAAAAGTATTCTTATATTTGAAACTGCCATTTCGTTGATTTTCGCTAAACAGGCAACTCGCCTTGACTTTGTAAAGATATACTTTTGCCAACACAAAAGCAAACGTACAGTTTAATTTGCGGACAAAAGACAACAAGTCGTGCAGAGGCATCTCCCGGCACGACTTATCATTATAGGACTTTACCGCAACCTTTAATAGTCTATCACCTTACCACTACAAGATATACACCTGCAGCAGATACACAAACCAAATCGGACTAAACCGTCACGACAACCCTTAACCTTCCACCATTAGACATTACTCCCTTAACCCCTCACCCATAACCTTTCTATCCCCTTTTCGTCGAGCCTATAAGTTGTCCACTCGTCGAGCGGAACGGCACCCAACGAACGGTAGAACTCTATGCTAGGGGTGTTCCAGTTGAGACACACCCACTCCATCCTGCCACAGCGGCGCTCACGCGCAATCTTCACAAGTTCCATAAAGAGAGCCTTTCCATAGCCCTTGCCACGATGCTCGGGGCAAACATACAGGTCCTCAAGATAAAGACCACCGCGCCCCACGAAGGTAGAGAAGTTATGGAAGAAAAGTGCAAAACCCACCTCCTTGCCACCTTCTACAGCAAAAATGACCTCGGCACGGCACTTGTCGAACAGCTGTTCCTCAAGCATCCCTACAGTAGCCTCAACCTCGTTATCCATCTTCTCGTATTTCGCTATCCCTTTGATGAATTCAAGTATAAGGGCCGTGTCTTCACGCACAGCCTTGCGTATAACAAAATCTTTTTTCTCCATATACCAATAAACGAAGGCAGGTTCCACAAACCTTCTTATAGATTTATAGAACCTGCCTGTATTATACAATTCCTTATATTACCACTTCAAGAACTTGTGGGTACGTACAGTACCTGCACTCTTGATTATTGCAAGGTAAGAGCCCTTTGGCTGTGCGGCGAGCGCCACTGTAGCCTCTCCACCTGCAGCCACAGCCTTTGCAAGCTGCACACCGCCAAGGTTGACAACAGTAACCTCCGCGCTCTGACCAAGACCTGAACAACGCAATGTCTGTGACTCTGGATCGTACTCGACAACCGCCTCACCGGCACCGACATTCTCCACGCCTGTATCGTTGCCGTTGATTGTGCTCACGCGCATTTTGTGCGAAACGGCAGAGTAAGGACAGTAGTATTGATATTCTGTACCCGGGCCGCAGCTACCGTTACCCAAACCACGCTGCATATAATCGAATGTTGCATAGACAACATCGCTCTTCTCGAGGTCCCATGGGTGAAGAACCGGTGTCAGGTACTGTGTCTGATCGTAGTGTGAAAGCGAGAAGGAAACATCACCTTCAGTCTCTATCTTGATTGCATTGCCATTATCGGGGTTCCACAAGGTGAGATCACGCAGAGCCATACGGTTACCGTGTGACTGCGGATGGGCATACATCTCGAACATATCGTCCACGGTTGTCGTATAACGTCCGAGGAACGAGCCTGTCTGACGGTCGACATAGTTCGCCCATGGACCCTTCGCATAGTACTCGACATTCTCATAGCCGGCAGGGAAAATCAGGTCAAGACCCACGCGGCGCAAACTGTTTGTTCTTGGGCTATAGTCAACCTTCATGTCAACCACGCCGCTTGCATACACGGTATATGTTATCACATAAGGACACTTACTGTGTGTAACATTGACTGTAATGTTGCATGTAAGGCCGTCGCCTGAAAGTGCGCTGCTGACGGTAGCTGAGTTTATGGATGTTGTTGCATCGCCAAAATTATGATTGCCATAAGGGCTCTCGTTCTCAATCCAGCGGATATTGCTGTATATGGGGAACCTTCCTGGCTCAAGTACCTGTACACCGTTAGCAATCCACTCCTTCACAAAGCCCTGTGCATCGAGTTTGAAGCTGATGTTGCCGTTTGTCACAGACACACCGTTACTTTTGCTGACAGTCAGTACATCACCTGCCTGCTGGACAGCAGCCAAAGAGGTACGTGCCTGGAGCACAAACTGCTCGGTTGCCATTGGATAGCCCGCCTCGCACCACGCCTCAGCCTCTTTCTTGAGAAGCTCAACATTGAGCAGATACTCCTTGCCGCTCTCAATGGAAGTTGCAATATCCAGGGCTACTGCAGCTGTAAAGCTCGGAGCTGTAGCAGGAATTCCAACGGTAGATGTCTCTACGACTTCACCGTCGCATAGCACTGAATAACGCAAATCGAATTCATCGAGATTCAAGAAATTGTACTTGTTCTTTATTGAAAGAGTACCATTGCTGTATGTAAATTTCACATACTGGTATACCTTTTTGACCTCAGTGAGTTTTGGGGTCCACGCACGGTCGGCAGTAATGATACCGTTGTTGCAGAAATTACCCTGATGTGGTCCAGGGTAGTCGTAGCCACTGGTATACACAGGGAAGCCGTTCTTCTCAAGTTCACCGCTCTTTATTGCCTGTGGGTCATAGATAGACTGGTCTACCCAATCCCATATACAGCCACCGATGCCGTAACGGCTGCTCTCAATGATGTCCCAATAGTCCTGAAGGTTACCTACGGCATTACCCATGGCGTGAGCATACTCGCATAGGAAGAATGGCTCGGCACCGATACTGCTGTTAGAGTATGAGCGCACATAACTCAAGTCGGGATACATCTTTGAATGCATATCTGTATTGTTGGCAGAGTTCTCGTTAGAATAACCCTCATAGTGGATTGGACGCGGGTCAAGAGCCTTGACTGCTGCATATGTGGCATCGAAGTTGACACCTGTACCCGATTCGTTACCAAGTGACCAGAAGACAATTGACGGGTGGTTGCGGTCACGGTATACCATGCGCACCGTACGGTCGACATACTGTGCTTTCCATGTGGGATCGTTCGATATACAGTTGTTCTTCATCTCACTCCAGCTCTTGTGGCATTCCACATCGGCCTCATCCATTACATAAAGGCCATAGTAGTCGAACATTGCATACATCTTGGCCTGACGCGGATAGTGGCTTGTACGAACGATGTTCATGTTGCTCTGCTTCATCATCTCCACATCCTTTAGCATAGTGGGAACATCAATTGCGCGACCATAAAGAGGATGTGTATCCTGAGTGTTCACGCCCTTGAAGAAGACACGCTGGCCGTTGATGCGCACCACGCCGTTCTTTATCTCGATGTGACGGAAACCGTATTTTGTAGAGAACACCATCTCCTCATTGCCGGCAGCATCCTTCTGACGCACAACAACGGTATAAAGATTAGGAGTTTCAGCTGTCCATGCCTGCAGCCCGGTGAGGTCGCTGAACAGGATGTCGCAATTTGCGACAGTCTCGCCCTCAGCCAACTCTACATTGACGTTATTTGTAGCGACAACAGCGCCGTCGGGAGCTATAAGCTCAACCTCGATGCTCTTTGAGGCAGCCACAGCAGTGCGGTTGTCAACCTCAAGGGCAACATTCATGCTGCCGCCTGTGTATGAAGTATTGAGAGTGCTGGTGATATAATGGTCACGGACAAAAGTCTTTGGTGTGGCATAGAGATACACGTCACGGTGCAAACCACTCATGTGGAACATATCCTGACCCTCGAGATAAGAGGCATCGCTCCAACGGAACACCTGTACACAGATATTGTTCTCTCCGGTACGTACATAAGCACTTATGTCGAATTCGTGATCATTGTTACCGCCCTGTGTGTAGCCCACATACTGGCCATTGACCCATACGAAAGCTGCACTATAAAGGCCGTCGAAGTGCAGGAACACATTCTTTGCATCCCAGCCTGCAGGGAGGTCGAATGTACGGCGGTATGAACCTACCGGATTGTCACCAACACCCTCGACCTTGTTCGCAACGTATGGAGGATTGTTGTGGAAAGCATACTCCACATTCACATATAGAGGCAGGTCGTAGCCCTTCATCTCCCAACAAGAGGGAACATCGATGTCGTCCCATGCTGATACATCGGCATTGTCACCCCAGAAAGCATCCTCTTTTGGACGTGCCGAAGGATCCTTTACGAAGTTGAATTTCCATGTACCGTTGAGTGAGAGGTAATCGGCCTTCTCCGGAGTGAGCCATGGAAGATTGTAATTAGCGTCCTCTTTCATTGCAGTTGTGGAGGTATAAGGGATGAATGTGGCATGGGCAGCCTCCTTGTTCTCTTCGAACACCTGCTGGTTCTCCCAATAGTCGCCTAGTGGAGCAGGGACCTCGGTAAAGAAGAACTTAGTATCGTCACCGCTTATGTCAGTGGTTGTAACCAGTTGTTCGCCGGCAACCGACTTGATATAGTATTTTGTGCTCTGATATAAACCGTACAGGCGGAAAGTTCCGTCACCCACCTCCTCGGCATAAACATTCTGGTTATAGTTGTCGGCATCTTTTGTGTAGAGCAATGGAGTCCGGTCACCATTGAGGTACATATCGAGTGAGAGATCACAGCTGTGAACTGTAAAGACAAGGGCATCCTTTCCAGAAGATATTTTCCACATCTGTCCCTCGTCGCCTTCAACATAAGGTTTTGAATATACATACGACGACGGTTTGCTGCCTTCGGGTGCCGTAAACACCTCCTTGTTGGCAACATTGCTTATGACAAAAGTCTTGCCCGAAGTAGGAGGCAATGCCTGACGCTTGCCTGTATCGTGGAAACGGAACAGGATGGCATTACCTGAAAGGTTATAGGACATCGTGGGATAACTGCCCGATGCACCCAAATACTGGTAAGGATTCGCAGCATTGGCAAGTTTGTAGATATCCGGCTCTACCTCAATCAGCAGGAACTGCTGGTTGGGATTTGCGGGCTCATAGTTCCACTGTACTGGGTATCCCACACCGGGAGCCATATCAAGCGCCTTACCCGAAGTGGGGTTAACAAGGATGATGACACCATCGACCTCAGTAGGATAAAGAGCCCACTCCTGACCAAAGCTGGCAGCATTGTCGGCTGCAAAGATAATTCTCGCATCATTGTTCATATTGTCACCATTGGACAGAAACCTACCGTTGGAGACATTCTCAATCCTGTAGATTGTCATAGCCGATGGTTCAAGGCCGTCGGCATAAGCCGTTGTGGTACAAAGAGACGCAAGGAGCGTGAGGGCCACAACAAATAGTCTTGAAATTCTTTTCATAAATTATAGTCAGTTGGTTTTATTTCATCTGCGGACGCAAAGATATTAAAAGTTATGAATTTATAATAAATTATAAAATATAAGTTCAGGATTTTATATTTTTTTCAGAACTCGCTTTTTTGGTGTATCTTCGCGAGAGATTAGAACAGACACACAAAAGGACAATGACAAAGAAGATAATCTACGCTCTTGCCGCAGTAGCTGTTATTGCAGTCGCGGTATTTTTCATATCAAAAAAGAACGGCAACGTTGCCGATGAACAGACAGCCTGCGCAACAGACAGCATCATATATACAGCCCCAAAGGACACAATAAAGAAATACGGATTCCCCATTGAGGAGTTCATCATAAAATACGATACCATAAAGCCACGCGAGACCCTTGCCGAGGTACTTTTCGGCTTCGGGTTCAGCGCACAGCAGATACATGACCTCACGCAATGCCCCGACAGCATTTTTGACGAAAGGAAGATTCGCCCGGGAGAAGCATGTGCCCTCCTTTGTGACAGGGACAGCGCTGCGCGTTACTTTGTTTACGAGACAAGCCCGAAGAGCTATGTGACATTTGATATTGCCAACGGCTTCAGCGCAGCAAGGTTCGAGAAGCCCACAGAATGGAAGACGACAGAGGTTGCAGGCCGCGTGAACTCGTCGCTGTGGGTGGCGATGCAGGAGAGCAACACCTCACCGCAATTGGCAGTGCTGATGTCACACATCTTCGGTTGGTCAATCGACTTCTTCGGTATTCAGAAGGGCGATGAGTTCCGTCTGATATATTCACAGGAACATGTTGAGGAGACACCGCTGAACAACTACCGCATTGAGGCGGCATCGTTCTGCGCATCGGGGAACACCGTATATGCGATTCCGTTCGTACAGGAGAACGAGGAGCTGTTCTACAATATCGACGGCAACAGCCTCGAGGGTGCGTTCCTGAAAGCACCGCTCGATTTCTACCGCATATCTTCAAAGTTCTCGAACAGCCGCTACCATCCCGTACTCAAGCGCTACCGCGCCCACCACGGTGTTGACTATGCAGCACCTAAAGGAACTCCGGTATATGCCATCGGCAGCGGAAAGGTAATAAAGAAGGCCTACCAGGCCGGCGGTGCAGGATATTACATAAAGATCCGTCACAACAGCACATACACAACCAGTTACATGCATCTGTCAGGCTTTGCGAAGGGACTGAAAGAGGGTGATTTTGTCAAGCAGAAACAGGTTATCGGCTATGTGGGCTCGACAGGACTCTCCACGGGCCCGCACCTTGATTTCCGCGTATATGAGAACGGCAAGCCAATCAATCCTCTGACAATAAAGTCACAGCCCAAGAAACCTATCAGCGAGGCAAACAAGGCTGCTTTCACGGTTATAAAGGACTCGTTGGTCAACAGACTGACAAATATCCCCTTTGCCGTTGCAGAGACACCTGTGCAGGAAGAAGAGACCGGCCAGGAGATTGAACAATTGTAAAGTCCCGTACAATTGAGCACTAAATCATTATATAGGCCAAGGATACTACGCTTATAAGTACCCACAACAAAACTCCTTGCAGAAGCGGTTTGACGCCTACCTGACGCAACACATCAAGCGACAGCGACGCGCCGATAAAGAACATCGTAAGCGTCAAACATTTACGTGCCACTCCATTGATAACCTCACCTACCTGTGGAACAGAATCAAGAAGATAGGTATTCACTACCATTGCTACAACAAACCAGAAGATAAACCAAGGAATAGTCAGTTTTTTCCCTTTTGAACGGAATATTACGGCCGTAAGCAGAGCCACCGGGATTATCCACAGCGCACGGGTGAGCTTTATTGTCGTAGCTACCTCAAGAGCCGCATCACTGTATGCTGCACCGGCGCCCACAACTGAACTGGTATCGTGAATAGCTATTGCAGCCCAGGTTCCGAACTCCACGTCGCCCATACCCAAAGCACGCCCTATTACCGGAAACACAAACAGCGCTATAGCATTGAGTATGAATATCGTGCCCAAAGCAACTGACATCTCGCTCTCCTTAGCATTGATGACCGGACCTACAGCCGCTATCGCACTGCCACCGCATATTGCCGTACCCGAACTGACAAGATAAGAGGTGTTACGGTCAACCTTCAATAACTTGCGCCCAATGAACCAGCCTATGGCAAGCGTACCGAAGACCGAGATTATCGTAAAGGACATACCCTCGGCACCCGATGCAAGAGAGGCCTCAAGGTTCATTCCGAAGCCCAACCCCACGACAGAGTACTGCAACAGCATCTTCGAACATTTCTTGTTGAACTTCGGGAACGGCTGACCGCATAACAGTGCGAACAGCAGTCCCATAAAAAGCAGGAACGGCGGAGTTACCCATGAGGCAACCCCCTCAAGACCGGGTATATATGTTATGAACAGCGCCACTGCAAACAGCACAAGGTTGGCTATATACAGTATTCTTGAATATATTCTCATAGCTACAGATTATTCATTTCTTCTTTTTGGGATTTGCGGGAAACCACCCCTTCTCTACCCTTTTCTTCTGCTCGAACACCTCGCCGATACTCCAGAAAGAGGAGAATGCCACCACGCCAAGGATTATCGACAGCGTTAGATTTGCCACCATCAACGACGCTATGCCGGCAACAATGCCGAGAAAGAGAAAAAGCCACCAGCTCCTTACACCGATGTAATACTCCGCCTTAATCACAAGCGGATGAAAAAGCCCGATGACCAGAAAAGTGGCAACGCCTATTATTATTCCTGAAAAATTAAGTTCCATCTCCTATATCCATTTATCGCGCAAAATTAGCATCAAGGAAGATAAATGCAAAAAAAATATTTGTGCATTTCATACCCTTAACTTATTTTTGCGAAAAGTGAAACAATACAAAACTCATTTTATCATGAATATCCTAAAGAATATCTTCAAGAGCGGTGCATTAGCGTCATTGCTGTTCGCATCGACAGTTGCCAACGCCCAGGAGGCGCAGTACACCCCTACCCCCGAGAACATGAAGGCCCGCCAGGAGTTTGCCGACAGCAAATTCGGTGTCTTCATCCACTGGGGTATATACAGCATGTTCGCCCAGGGCGAGTGGTATCTGCAGAACTTCCCCATCGACAAGGCTGAATATGCAAAAGCTGCCGATGCTTTCTATCCCCACCGTTTCAACGCAAAGGAGTGGGTTGCAGCCATAAAAGATGCCGGAGCAAAATATATCTGCTTCACCACAAGACACCACGACAGTTTCTCGATGTGGGACACCGAACAGAGTGACTACAACATCGTTGACGCTACCCCATTCGGACGCGACGTGCTCAAGGAGCTTGCCGACGAGTGTCACAAGCAGGGCATAAAACTGCACCTCTACTATTCACACATTGACTGGGCGCGCGACGAGTATCCTCTGGGACGTACCGGTAAAGAGGTAATCGGCCGTGTAAGGACAAATGAGAACTGGCCCGCATATTATGATTTCATGAACAAGCAGTTGACCGAGCTTCTCACCAACTACGGCGAGATCGGCGCTATATGGTTCGACGGCAAGTGGGACCGCGACGAGGACCCCGTTCCGTTCGACTGGCAGCTTGACGAGCAGTATGCGATGATCCATCGCCTTCAGCCCGCCTGCCTCATCGGAAACAACCACCACGAGACACCCAACCCGGGCGAGGATATACAGATTTTCGAGCGCGACCTGCCCGGTGAGAACAAAGCCGGACTGAGCGGCCAGGACATCAGCCGCCTGCCTCTTGAGACTTGCCAGACAATGAACGGCATGTGGGGCTACAAGCTCGTTGACCAGAACTACAAGAGCACCGAGACACTGTTGCGCCTGCTCATCAGCACATCGGGCAAGGGAGCGAACCTGTTGCTCAACGTAGGTCCCCAGCCCAACGGTCAGATTCCTGCAGCCGCAATAGAGCGCATGAAGGAGATGGGCGAGTGGTTGCGTGCCAACGGCGAGACAGTATACGGCACCACTGCAGGAGATATCCCTGCACAGGAGTGGGGTGTTACCACACGCAAGGGAAACCGCCTTTTCGTACACATCTTCGACCTGGGCGAGAAAGAACTTCTGTTGCCTCTTGACTGCAAGGTAAAGAAGGCATTCACATATGCCGACAAGAAGCCTGTCAAGTTCAAGAAAACAAAGGAGGGCGTGAAGCTGATGCTCAACGAGGTTCCACAGGGTACTGATTATATCGTAGAGCTTATCACAAAGTAAGATACCGCCTGAAAGGCAACAACTTCCGGTTTTCACTTTTCCGTTTTAACATTTAACTTTTCAAAATATGCCAATACTTGAAATATGCGCGGGCAGCGTAGAGAGCGCTCTCGCAGCACGCGACGGAGGAGCACAACGCATAGAGCTTTGCGCAGCACTTGAAGTAGGCGGTGTGACACCGTCGGCAGGCCTCATAGCTGAGGCCCGCAAGGTTGACGGGCTTATACTCAACGTAATCATACGCCCAAGGGGAGGTGACTTCCTTTACGATGCCCATGAGGCAGCCTGCATGGAGCAGGACATACGCACATGCAAGCAGCTGGGCGTTGACGGTGTAGTCATTGGCGCACTCACAGCCGACGGTGACATTGACACCGTGTTATGCAGACGCCTGGTAGCAGCCGCCGACGGCATGAGCGTCACCTTCCACCGCGCATTCGATATGTGCCGAGACCCTAAGAAGGCGCTCGAGGAGCTCATCGGCATCGGCTGCGACAGGGTACTCACATCGGGACAGGCAGCAACAGCCCAAGCCGGTATTCCCCTGCTGAAAGAGCTTGTGGAGCAGGCCGACGGGCGCATAATAATAATGCCCGGATGCGGAGTGAACAGCGGTAACGCAGGCGCAATACTACAGGCTACAGGCGCCAACGAGATACACGCATCAGCACGCAAGAGCGTGGGCAGCGGAATGAAGTTCCGCCATAGCGGAGTGAGCATGGGCAACCCCGACAGCGACGAGTATGCACGCAAAGAGACCGATGTAAACGAAGTAAAAGCCATTATTGCAAGTTTTTCATGAAAGCACTGAAGGAACGTATTCTAAAAGACGGAAGATGCCTTGACGGAGGCATCCTTAAAGTAGACAGTTTCATCAATCACCAGATGGACCCGCTACTTATGATGGAGATGGCAAAAGAGTTTGTCGAGAGATTCAAAGACAGTGATATTGACAAGGTCATCACCGTAGAGGCAAGCGGCATAGCACCGGCAATTATGGTCGCTTACCTGATGAAGGTGCCTGTAGTCTTTGCAAAGAAAAAGATTCCGAGCACAATGGAGGGAGTACTGAAAAGCGAAGTATTCTCCTTTACGAAGAGCCGTTCTTACAACATCTGCGTCAGCGACAGTTTCTTGCTGAAAGGCGAGAGATGTCTTTTCATCGATGATTTTCTTGCCAACGGCAATGCGGCAACCGGAATACTGGACCTTGCAGCCCAGGCCGGAGCCGAGATTGTGGGAATGGGATTCCTTATAGAGAAATCGTTCCAGGCAGGAGGCAGGATGCTTCGCGACAAAGGCATCCGGGTTGAATCACTTGCCATAATAGAGAGCCTCGACAACTGCGAGATAAAAATCAAGGAACAATAAGAAACTGTTTGAATTTATAATAAAAAATGGAGACCATGGTCTCCATTTTTTATTGCCGGTCATTCTCAAACGTCTGCAGCCACAGGTGGAAGTCATCAACTGTAGCATATTCGTTTATATCAATGTAGTTGATTGCATAGTCAAGCGGGACCGAATATCCGTAACGGGAATAAAGTTCCGCAACAAGCTCTTCCGGTGTTATGGGCGTAAACATAAGAATGCCAACAAACACATTTGCCCCAGCGCCTGGCGCTGGGGCAAATGTGTTTTACTACTTATTTCAACTTCTGAATAACCTTGATCAGCTGTTCACCCAAGCCGATTGAGTAACCTTGTGACATGAACACCACGCGGTTGAAGGTGTCTGCAACAAGGATTACAGGACGGTTAGGATTCTGCAGCTTCATATTCTTTACAATCTCGTTGTAGATTGTATCGTCAATATCTGTACCCCATACAACTGTTGAAGGCAGATTGGGGAAGTCATTCACAAAGCGGCTTGCCTCGCTCTGGTCGCGGAAGAGGAGCACCATCTTCTGGCCCCACTTCTCGAAGTCGTCCTTATAAGGCATCACGTCGCGCAGGAAGTGGTTGGTTGGCTCGCTACCCGGAGCGATGAGTGCAATCACATAGTATCCGCGTCCTGTTGCCGAGAGCAATGAACGGCTGCGGCCCTCTGTCGTATCGTAGAAGAGATTCTCGCTGTTGAAGTCACCGATAACCTGCAGATCCTCGCTGCTCTCGCGCTGTACATACTTGAGTACATTCTCTTCACCCTCCTTCACATTGAAGAATGTAAGGTGCGCAAGCACACCGCCATCGGCCATACGTGTACCTGTCATCATCAGGTAATCACCCTCGTCCATCGGGGCACCGTCACGGAAGTGAGAGTTGACGCTTGTAGCCTCCTCGGGATAGCCGAGCAACTGCAAGCGGCCGTCAACAATCTTTGAGATCGAGAAGTGTGAATAATATTTTGGGTTGTCGAAATAACGTGTAGGAGTAAAATCGGCCTTGATAGTCCCCTGAGGAGCATTCTCGCCGGCAGCCTCCTCAAAGTTGACATCGGCCCAACGGCCGGGAGCAGGCATATACTGTGTCTTGCCTGTAACCTCGTCAATGCGGGCAGGGATACCTATGGCACGTGCACCGGCAACAAAGAAGATGTCACGTGAGTGAGGGTCGGCAACGCGCACATCCCAAACACCCTTCGGAGACATACAGAGTGACAGAGGATTCCACTCGCCGCTCACCTGGATATTTTCGCGGCACCAGTCTACCCAACGCTGTGGGTCACCTGCGAAGAACTGACGTTTGTCGGCATCGAACTGTTTGCGGAAGAATGACTTATAAGGAGTAAGCATCTCGTTGCTCACACGCGGATTGAGAATATAATTGCGGTAAATCTCATCGTAGCTTCCGTTGCGTGCTGTGTTATTGAGGTGATCGTTGAGTACCTCAAGACTTACATCGCGGAGGTCCTTGTCAGAAACGACTGTGAGCAGGTAATATGCAAGCTGACGCTCTAAAACCGGAGTCTCGGAAAGGAACTTCACTATTGTAGCATGGTTTCCGCGTGACTTGCGGAGAATCTCGACAAGATTGTCCTTGTACACATCGCCGAAGCCGAGGTCCTGCACGAAACTGAGAGCCCCCTCGGGAGTAATGAATGTAGAGACATATGCAGCACGGATTGAATCCTCATATGCAAAGCGGCGCGCGTTCTCAGCAGCCTGTTCCTCGCTTACATAAGGAACAGTATTGCGCTCACGTGGAGGAGTGATATCCATCTCAAGGGTAGCAGTGTAGCCCGGAGCCTTGTCAATGATGACAGTCACCTCCTTATCCTTGCCTGCCGCGAACTTTGCAAAGCCGAACTTGCCATCGTAAGAAGCCCAGGCAACCATATCGCCCAGACCGCTTGTTATCGAGGTGTTACCCTCATCGTCACAGACCTTTGTCGCAGCGGTGTAGAACTCGGCATAGTTGTATATCTTGAATTCTACAGTAGCCTTCACCGGGTTACGGTTCTCGTCGACAACCTTCACCTTTGTTGTAGCCACAGGAGCATAGTTGGATGTAACGTTGATTTCTGTAAAGCAAGGCGTTACGCTAAGGACCTCCTCGGGACCGTCGTAGCTGCCGAACGCATTGGTGTGCATGAGCATACCGCGTGACGCAGGGGCATTGAACCATGCGAGGTTAAGCACCGGCTCGGGCTCGCAGGCACCGAGAAAATACCATTTTCCGTCAATCCATGCCTCAACCCAGGCGTGGTTGTTATCGGTATGCGCCCAACGCGGAGTATATACCTGACGTGCAGGAATACCCACTGCACGCAGGGCAGCTACAGTGAATGTAGACTCCTCACCGCAACGGCCGTATGCGGTGCGTACGGTTGCGAGCGGAGAACTTGTACGTATGTCACTTGGGGTGTATGTTACCTTCTCGTGGCACCAGTGGTTGACCTCAAGTACAGCATCACGCATCGAGAGGCCCACTACCCTGTCCTTCAGTTCCTTGAAGAACACCTCACGGCTGTTGTCGAGGTTCTCGTTGTTCACGCGTACAGGCAATACAAAATGAAGGAACTCCCTTACCGGGACACTCTTTCCCCATGGCATATCGGTACGTGCCTTGAGGGCATAGTTCACATTGTTAAGGTGAAAGTCGGCCGAATAGTCAGCGACATCAGGCAGAGGCATATATGCATACATGAACTGCATTGCCTGGCGTTGCTCGGGAGTGAGCGGCCTGTCAAAGACGGCAAAATACTCCTCATGCCCGAGAGCCTTGCGGCGATTCTCGAAATCACGTGCTATTTTACCCTTTTCATCGAAGTTTTTTTGTGCATGGAGCTGCCCGAAGGAAAGCAATGCGATTACTGCTACAAGCAGTACAGAAACGGTCTTTTTCATATTGTCGGTTTTTGGATTTTCTTTTGACGAAGCATTTTGCCTTTACAGACATGCCTATATACGCAGTTTAGCGCAAATATAGGCATATTTGCTGAAAGGTCCACAATATCGCGTCAAATATTAGACAAAACGACATATTTTCACAAATAAATCCTTGCGCGCGCGTGACTTTGGCAGGCATTTTATATCTTTGCGGTTTGTAACAGCAATTACCATGTCTACAGATAACAGAAAAATAGCGGTCAAGAGCCTTGTCGCATGGCTATGGAGGAACTCCAAAGGGGCACGCGGACAGGCTGTCGCAAACAGTTTCATAGGATTCACGGATGTCCTTTGCCAGATGCTGTGGGTGCTTGCCTGCAAGCATGCCATTGACATAGCCACAGGTGTCGAGGAGGGCTCACTCACCGTAACAGGAACAATCATCGCATCACTTATGCTCACCGAGATTATCTCGCGCAGCGTCAGCCGCTGGATACATGCGGTGGTGGGTATCAAGGTGCGCAACAGGATGAGACTCCGTATTTTCTCGCGTCTGCTGCGTGCCGACTGGATGCGTCTGCAGAAGCACCACACCGGTGACCTCACCAACCGTCTCGAGGGCGACGTGAGCAGCATTACCGCGCTCATTACCGAAAGCATACCGGCCACATTGGTTGTCATGGTACAGTTGGTGGCATCGTTCTTCCTGCTGTTCAGCATGAGCCCCATGCTTGCCGTTTCAATAATCATAATACTGCCCGTGTGCCTTGTGGTGAGCCGTTTCTACATACGCAAGATGCGCAAGTTCAACCGCGACGTGCGCGACAGCGACAGCAAGATACAATCGGTTCTTCAGGAGAGTCTCCAGCACAAGGAGCTCATCAAGGCACTTGAGCAGAACAACTCCACCGAAAAGCAACTCACCGAACTCCAGCAACAGCTGCACAACCAGGTTACGACCCGCACAAAATTCTCGTTGGGCGCATTCAGTCTCATACAGTTGGGATTCGCCACCGGCTACCTTGTAGCGTTCCTGTGGGGTGTCGACAGCCTGCGCGACGGCCTTATAACATTCGGTACAATGACAGCCTACCTGCAGCTTGTAGGCCTCATACAACGCCCTACCATGGAGCTGAGCCGTTATATCCCCGGCATTGTATCGTCGCTGACCGCAGCCGAACGACTCTACGAACTTGAGGATATACCCCTTGAGAAGCAGGGCGATGCAGTGATGCTCGACGGCACAGCCGGAGTACGTTTCAGCGGAGTCACCTTCGGGTACGACGGTGAGGAGCGTCCTATCCTTAAAGATTTCAGCTACGACTTTCCACCCAACAGCAGCACAGCTATCATTGGAGAGACCGGTGCCGGAAAGACGACGCTCATACGCCTGCTTGTGGCACTGATAAACCCGCAGAACGGCTGCATCGAGCTCTACAACGGCAAGGAGAGCCACCCTTCATCCACTCTTACACGCCGCAATTTCGTATATATCCCGCAGGGCAACAGCCTTGTCAGCGGCACCGTAAGGGACAACCTGCTTATGGGAAACCCCGAAGCGACCGAAGAGGAGATGAAACGTGCCCTGCACATTGCCTGCGCCGAATATGTATTTGATCTGCCATTGGGCATGGACAGCGAGATAACAGAACGCGGAGGAGGATTGAGCGAGGGACAGGCACAACGCATAGCCATTGCCCGTTCGATACTGCGCCCGGGCAGCATACTCATCCTTGACGAGGTGACATCGGCCCTTGACGAGGAGACCGAGCAGGAGATGCTGCGTCGCCTTACGCAGAGCCAGATCGGCAAGACACTGATATTCGTGACACACAGGCCTGCAATCATGCAATACTGCAACCAGGTGCTCAGGATTGAGAAGAACAGCAACAGATAACACGTAAACAAAAAGAGCCCCCGCAGATAATAAACAGGGTAAAAATCCGTTTTAGAATAGATAAACCACGTTACTATGATTGAATATTTGAGAGGAGAACTGGCCGAACTGACCCCGGCAACCGCAATAATAGAGTGCTGCGGAGTAGGTTACGAGACAAGCATCACCCTTAACACATACAGCGCCCTGCAAGGCAAGAAGGATGTCAAGGTATACATCTACGAGGTCATCCGAGAAGATACACACCAACTGTTCGGTTTCAGCACCAAGCCGGAGCGCGAGCTTTTCCTGTTGCTCATATCCGTATCGGGCATCGGCGGCAACACAGCGCGCACAATCCTCTCGGCCTTCACGGTGAACGAACTGTGCGATGCCATTGCCAGCGGCAACGAGGCAGCCATCAAGAGTGTCAAGGGCATCGGTCTGAAGACTGCACAGCGTCTCATCGTTGACCTGAAAGACAAGATCATGGGCATACATGACGGTTCAACAGCTACCGGTGCCCCTGTTGCCGTAATTAACAACGACAACATCGACGGTGCTGTACAGGCCCTTGCAATGCTTGGCTTCCCCACATCGGCAGCCAACAAGGTGGTGCAGGCTATCGCCAAGAGCGAGCCCGACGCCACAATAGAACAGCTCATCAAATTGGCACTAAAGCAGTTATAGCACAAACACAATGCAAAGACGCACGTTTACACTCATACTTTTCCTGTTCGCGAGTATAGCAATGCTTGCGCAGGGCAACGTGCGTTCCGACTCGATACGTCAGGCGCGCCGCGCGGCACGTCAACAGGCACGCGAGGCAAAGGACACCATTCCCGCGCGTTATCCTGTGGCTAAGACCGTCCCCGAGAATCTCAACGATCTTGAGCGTCATGCCATGGACCTGAGGAATCCCGACAACATCGTGTCCGACACAATCTACAATGAAAAGGACACCACATACACCATTGCCACATACCTGGGTGAGAACACCTTTTTAGGTACCCCATTGCTACTGAACCGCAGCGAATACTCGCTATGGCACGAGAAAAAGCAGATGCAGAGTTACTTCAGGAAAAAAGGCAACGAGGAGTGGGAGAACTCAAAGAAAAAGGACAAGTTCGACTTCACCGACATGCATTTTGACCTGGGACCGGCCGAGAAAATCTTCGGCCCCGGAGGAGTGCGTATAAAGACAAACGGAAATGCCGAGATAAAGATGGGCTACTCTATGCAGAGCATCGACAACCCCTCGTTGCCATCGCGTAGCCGCAGCACCAACAGTTTCGACTTTGACGAAAAGATAAACCTTAACATGAAAGGTAGCGTCGGCGACAAGATGAATATGGACTTCAACTACGACACGGAGTCCACATTCAGCTACGACGCCAAGAAGATAAACCTCAAATACGAGGGCAAGGAGGACGAGGTCATCAAACTGCTCGAGGCCGGTAACGTCACCTTCCCCACCAACTCGAGCCTCATCAAGGGAGCGTCGTCGCTGTTCGGCATCAGGGCCGACCTCCAGTTCGGCAAGCTCTCGCTCCAGACAGTGCTGTCGCAAAAGACCTCCAACACCAGTGTGGTAAGTTCAAAAGGCGGCACACAGCTCACCACATACGAGATTGAGATTACCGACTACGACGAGAACAAACACTTCTTCCTCGCACACTATTTCCGCGACAACTACGACCGTTCGATGTCGCAGTTGCCAACCGTGCTGTCGGGCATCACCATCAACCGCATCGAAGTGTGGGTGACAAATAAGACAAGCGACTACAACAACCCACGCAATATTGTGGCATTCACCGATATCGGCGAGAGCAGGCACATAAGCAATGCCATGTGGACCGGCAACGGAGGCAACGGCATCCCGGCCAACGAAGCCAACGACCTGTACGCCCAGATGAACAGCACATACGCCGGCATACGCGACATTGACCAGGTAAACGCCATTCTCGGCGGCATAAACGGCATAAACGGCGGTATGGATTATGAGAAGCTGTCCAATGCACGCCTGCTGTCCTCACAGGAGTACACCCTCAACAACACGCTCGGTTTCATCTCTTTGAAGACACCGCTACGCGCCTACGAGGTGCTTGCCGTGGCATACGAATTCACATACGGTGGACAGACCTATCAGGTGGGTGAGTTCTCAAGCGACATCAAGGAGTCGAAGAGCACACTCATGGTGAAGCTCTTGAAGCCCAACGCATGCTCACCCAACAACGGTTGCTGGGACCTCATGATGAAGAACGTCTATTCATTGGGTACACGCAGCCTCAAGAGCACCGACTTCAAGCTCGACATATATTACGCAAGCGACAGCCTTGGAACAAACATAACATATCTGCCCGAGCAGCAGCTCAAAGGCAAGACCTTGCTGCAACTGATGGGCCTTGACCGTCTCGACAGCAACAACAGCAAGGAGAATCCCAACGGTATCTTCGACTTCATTCAAGGCTACACAGTTGACGAATCATCGGGACGCATCTTCTTCCCGTCTGTAGAGCCGTTCGGCAGCTACCTGCGCAACAAGATAGGCAACGACGGCATTGCCGACAAATATGTTTTCGAGGAGCTGTACGACTCGACAAAGACCGTTGCCAAGCAGATTGCCGAGAAGGACAAGTTCTACCTCATAGGAGAGTACACTGGCTCGTCGGCCAACGTCATACAGACAGGGTCCACAAACATCCCTAGAGGTTCTGTTGTAGTTACCGCAGGAGGTGTCACCTTGGTGGAGAACAGCGACTATCAGGTGGACTATTCATCGGGAACGGTTACAATCCTTAACCAGAACATCATTGATGCCGGTACAAACGTACAGGTGTCGCTCGAGAGCAATACGCTCTTCAACATGCAGCGCAAGACGGTTCTTGGACTCAACTGGCTCTATGACTACTCGAATGACCTCAAGTTCGGCGGTACATTCATGTCGCTTACCGAGAAGCCGCTGACATCAAAGGTGGATATGGGTTCCGAGCCGTTACAGAACTTCCTGTGGGGATTGAACCTAAGCTGGAAGAAGCAGAGCCAGTGGCTCACCAACATGATTGACAAACTTCCTTTCATCAGTTGTACAGAGCCGTCATCGATTAACCTGTCGGCCGAGTTCGCGCGCCTGGAGGCTGGCACCTCGGACGAGGTACAGAGCGAGGCATCATATATCGACGACTTTGAGAGTACCGAGAACGGCATCGATATAAAGTCACCGTCGCAGTGGATGCTTGCGGCACTGCCCTACGGCATGCCTAACAGTAACCTGACCAACGACATACGTACGGGATACGACCGTGCACGTATCAGCTGGTACACCATAGACCCGCTATTCACACGCCGCAGTTCGTCGCTGACACCGGCACATATCAAGAGCGACATCGAGCAGCTCTCGAACCACTATGTGCGTGAGGTATACGAGCGCGAGCTCTACCCCAACAAGGAGTCGACCTATGGCGAGTCATCGACCCTTTCACTCTTCGATGTAACGTACTACCCCAACGAGCGCGGCCCCTACAACCTTGATACCGACGTAGACTATAACGGACGCCTGAACAACCCCGAAAAACGTTGGGGCGGTATCACACGCCAGCTTACAACGACCGACTTCGAGAGCGCCAACATCCAGTACATCGAGTTCTGGATGCTCGACCCCTTCATCTATGACAAGACAGGCATGGGTGGTGAGCTCTATTTCAATCTTGGCGAGGTATCGGAGGATATCCTCAAGGACGGCAAGAAGTTCTACGAGAACGGACTGCCCGCGTCGAACAACACATACGAATACGAGGAGACAGCGTGGGGACGTGTTCCCACAACTACCAGCCTTGTATATGCTTTCGACAACAACAACGACAGCCGCAAGCAGCAGGACGTCGGTCTCAACGGTCTGAGCAGCACCGACGAGGCTACATTCCCTGTATACCAGGAGTACCTTGCAGCGCTCAATGGACGTGTGCGTCCCGAGGTGTACGACAGCATTGCAGCCGACCCAGCCGGCGACAACTACCACTATTTCAGGGGCGGTGACTACGATGCGGCAAAGCGCAGCATCATAGAGCGATACAAATACTTCAACAATACCGAGGGCAACTCACCCTCTTCATCGGGCGAGAGCTTCAGCAGCGCGGCAAAGACCACACCCGACATCGAGGATGCCAACCAGGACTTCACCATGGACGAGTACGAGAACTTCTTCCAGTACAAGATTGTCCTGCGCCCCGACGAGATGCAGGTGGGCAAGAACTACATCACCGACAAGCGTACAGTGACCACCAAACTGCGCAACGGGAACACCGAGAGTGTCGACTGGTACAAGTTCCGCATCCCCATTGAGGAGTATGACAAGATTGT
This sequence comes from uncultured Bacteroidales bacterium, assembly GCA_937906165.1. GTDB lineage: Bacteria > Bacteroidota > Bacteroidia > Bacteroidales > Bacteroidaceae > HGM04593. Next base: position 28,750 of record CALCYA010000083.1, read on the forward strand.
GGGTTCGATACGTGATTTCACATCAATACGTTTCATACGTATGTACATGACACAGTTCAGCAAGCCCATCACCCTTCGCTTTGCCACAATGCAGCTTGTACGCGGCGACTGGCGCCCCTACCAGCAGCCCATAGCATCCAAACTGAACACAGCCCCCACAATCTCGGGCGAGTTCACCACATCCGCAGTGAGCATTGAGGAGCATGGTGACAGGAAGCCCGTCAACTACGTGTTGCCTCCGGGCATTACCCGTATACTCGACCCCAACCAACCACAATTGCGCCAGGACAACGAGCAGGCCCTCTCACTCAACGTAAACAACCTTGGCAGCAAGGAGTCACGTGCCGTATACAAGAAGAGCAACCTCGACATACGACAGTATGAGCGCATACAGCTCTACATCCACGCCGAGGCACCCGAGTTCGAGGCAAGCGAGCTCAAGGACAATGACCTGTCGCTGTTTATTCGCCTGGGTTCGGACTACAAGAGCAACTACTATGAGTACGAGGTGCCGCTGAGCGTCACCCCCCACGGCTCATACGACGGCAACAGCACAGCTGCAGCTACAATGGTGTGGCCGCAGGAGAACATGATTGACATTCCGCTCAGCAAGCTCACAAACATAAAGGTGAAGCGCAACACCCTGCGCAACAGCAATGCCGAAGGCGTTACCAACACCACCATATACAGCGAATATGACGATGATACCCCGAAGAACAGGATAAGCATCGTCGGCAGCCCCTCTATCGGACAGATAAAGGTGATGATGATTGGTGTGCGCAACAACAGTGCAAGTTCAAAATCGGCCACCGTATGGGTGAACGAGATGCGTCTGTTGGGCTTCAACAACAAGAGCGGTTGGGCAGCACAGGGTAACCTAAACATCAAGCTCAGCGATATCGGTTCATTCGCTGCACAGGGCAAGATAGAGACTGCCGGCTTCGGTGGCCTCGAGGACAAGCTTGCAGCACGCCGCACCGACGACTACTACCGCTACTCGCTCACCGGAAACATCGACGTAGGACGCCTTTTCCCCAAGTCGTTCAAGCTGTTGTTGCCCACGTACTATTCATATACCGAAGAGGTTACCTCTCCGCTCTACAGTCCCTTCGACACCGACCTGCTTCTTGACGACGTGCTCGACTCATACACCGGTGCAAGCAAGGACTCTCTCAAGAACATTGCCGAGGTGCGTTCAGTGATACGTAACTTCAGTATCAGCAATGCAAAGATAAACATCAAGAGCAAGACACCTATGCCATACGACCCGGCGAACTTCAGTTTCAGTTTCTCGCATGCTACCACAAAGAACAGCGGAAGCACTGTAAGCTGGGAGAACAAGCTAAACTGGCGAGCATCGGCATCATACAACTATGCAAGCCCCATAAAGACAATCAAGCCGTTCGAAAAGATCAAGAGCAAGTCAAAGTGGTTCAAGATAATGAAGGATTGGGGCTTCAACCCGTTGCCGCAGTCACTCGCGTTCAACTCGGACATCACACGTACATACCACGAGTTGCAGCGCCGCGACCTCAATGCCCTTGCAGGCAACGAGGAGATACCGCTTACCTTCTCGCAGCAGTTCTACTGGAACCGTTCGTTCTCAATAAAGTGGGACCCCACCACCAACCTCAAGATGAACCTGAGCACAGGTACCAATGCCGAGGTCGAGGAGCCGTTCCTGCCCGTCAACAAGGACCGCTACCCCAACGAGTATGCTATCTGGAAAGACTCCGTGAAGACCAGCCTCATGAACTTAGGACGTCCGTTGAGCTACCAGCAGAACTTCACGGCATCATATACCCTGCCGCTCAACAAGTTGCCTATCTTCGAGTGGCTCACAGCCGACGCAAGCTACTCGGGCACCTACAGCTGGCAGCGTGGAAACAGCATCGGCGGCGTGAATTTCGGCAACAACATTGCCAACAAGCGCAACATAACCCTCAAGGGTACGATGAACTTCGAGAAGCTATACAACCTTGTGCCATACCTCGAGGAGACCAACAAGCGCTTTGCAAGCAGCGGCAACAAGAAGACCAACACCAAGGTACGCAAGCCCAAGGTGCAGAAGCCCAAGCCTTTTGTCAAGGAGGTGAAGCTGCAGATGGACACCACTGTGACCCTCACCCACAACCTAAAGAGCAAGAAGTTGGAGGTTACTGCACGTACAAAGAGCGGCGACAGATACAAGCTCAAATATAAGGTCATTGACGACAACAAGATACTTATCAAGAACAACGACAGCATTGACATCAAGGTGACAGTGCTCTCAAAGGCAGGAACCGGCGAGAGAAGCGACTTTGCCAAGGCCATGCAGTACCCCACAAGAGTGCTGATGATGGTGCGCAACATTACCTTCAGCTACACCAATGCCTATGCCATGAACCTGCCCGGATTCATGCCCAATGCCGGCGACCTCTTCGGCCAGAGCCGCAGCGACGGCCTCTATGCTCCGGGACTGGACTTTGCCTTCGGCTTCATTGACGACAGTTTCCTGAGCAAGGCCCACAAGCGCAACTGGCTGCTCAAGAACGACAGTATTTCGTCACAGGCCACCACCACTGCTGCCGAGGACCTGCAAGTGCGTATGACCCTTGAGCCAATAAAGGACTTCAAGATAGACCTCAATGCCAGCTGGACACGCAACCGGAGCAAGAGTATACAGTTCATGTACGACGGCATGCCCACAAACGAGTCTGGCGGCTTCAACATGACAACCATAAGCATAGGCAACTCTTTCGGTGGCGGCAATGCCGACAACAACTACCAGAGCGACGTATTCGACAAGTTCGTGGGCAGTCTCGACAAGCACCGTCTGCGCATGGAGAAGAAATATGAGAACAGCCGTTACCCGGTGTCAAGTTCACTTGCAGGCGAGACATACGACCCTGCCAACGGCGGTGTCGACCTATACTCGGCCGACGTTATGGTACCCGCGTTCCTTGAGACATACACAAGCGGTGGAGGTTCAGACATATTCCCTTCGATGTTGCGCATGCTCCCCAACTGGAAGATAAAGTACTCAGGCCTCTCAAAGCTCGCCTGGTTCCAGAAGTGGTTCAAGAGCGTAAACATCGAGCACGGCTACAAGAGCGTGTACGCAGTGGGCTCATACAGCACATACGCCACATATATGGAGTACACACGCGGTATCGGTTTCGTCAACAGCACCACAACAGGAATGCCTGTACCGAGCAGCCGCTACAACATAAATACCGTATCCATCAACGAGAGCTTCTCGCCACTCATCGGCCTGGATGTCACAACCAACTACAACCTGACACTGGGCGGAAAGTTCATACAGTCGCGTGTGCTCAACCTGAGCCTCACAGCCATACAGATGGTAGAGACCTACTCTCAGGAGATAGCTTTCAACGTGGGATACAAGATACTCAACTTCAAGCTGTTCGGTGGCGGCAAGAAGGCCAACAAGAGCAAGAAGAACAGCGGCAACGACATCAACATACGTGCCGACTTCTCGTTCAAGAACACATCATCCATCTGCCGCAGCATAGACAAGGGAACCACTCAGGCAACAAGCGGCAACAAGTCGTTCAACTACTCGCTCACGGCCGACTACGCCTACAGCAAGATGCTTACCTTCAGCCTCTATTTCGACAGGCAGAAGAGCATCCCGCTCATCTCTACCAGCTCATACCCGACAACCACAACCGATTTCGGTATAAGCATGAGATTCTCACTTACAAGACAATAATATGAAAAAATATATACCGGTCATCTTCACACTCATGATGCTGCCGTTGTGCACATCAGCGCGCAACCACATATACGTATCGAAGAAGAAACTACAACTGTATGTTGTCAACGAAAGCAGCGACACCCTATTCCGTTGCCCGGTAGCATGTGGAGAGAACTTGGGCAACAAGACCCGAGAGGGTGACAAGAAGACCCCCGAGGGCACATTCAAGATAACAAAGATGTACGATGCCACCTCGTGGCAGCACGACTTCGGCGACGGCAAAGGAATGAGGAAGGGAGCCTACGGGCCACTCTTCTTCAGGCTGGACGTTCCGGGATTCAACGACATCGGCATTCACGGCACCATTTTCCCCGAGAGCATAGGTACCCGCAGCAGCGAAGGTTGCGTGAGAATGCGCAACGAAGATATCAGGAGGCTCTACCGCTACTGCTACATCGGCATGCCGGTAATCATAGAAAAAGACGAATTATAAGTGAAGGGTGAAGGCTGCGAGTAAGCAAGTAAGAGCCAAGCTTGCTTGAGCTCTTGCAACGAGCGGGAGCAGACTCGACGAAGTCAAGGCTGCGAGTAAGCAAGTAAGAGCCAAGCTTGCT
>CALCYA010000084.1 GCA_937906165.1 uncultured Bacteroidales bacterium
TCGGGGCTGTACTTCTCACCGTCACTTGAGATAAGAAGACTCTTGAAACGGCCCTTTACATAGAGAAGGTTCTCCTCGGACATATAACCGAGGTCACCTGTGTAGAGATAACCGTCGCGTACAGTCTCGGCTGTAGCTGTAGGATTCTTCCAGTAACCGGCCATCACGTTCTCGCCCTTAACGACAATCTCGCCAAGCTCGCCTACAGGAAGCTCCTTGCCATCGGCATCACAAATCTTGAGCTCGATGGGCTTCACAAGCTTGCCGCTTGAACCGAAACGGTAAAGCTCGGGACCGTTTGAAGAGATTACCGGAGTAGCCTCGGAAAGGCCGTAACCCTGATACATCGGCATACCCACGCCAAGGTAGAAGTTCTGCAACTCCTTGTCGAGCAACGCACCGCCACCGACGAAGAAACGGAGCTCGCCACCGAAGTTCTCACGAACCTTTGAGAAGATGAGGCTGTCGAACAGCGCTACAAGAGGCTTGAGGAAGATGCGCAGGCCCTTTGAGTCGAGGCTGCTCTCACCATAGTACTTCTGGCGCACTGCCATACCCCAGTTAAAGAGAGTCTCGGTGAACTTGCCCTTTGCACGGATGGCACCCTCGATGTTCTTCTTGAATGTCTTTGCCAAAGAAGGAACAGAAAGGATGAAGTGAGGACGTACCTCCTTGATGTTGAGAGGTATGTTCTTCAATGTCTCGAGACCTGTGCGGCCCACCTGTACAGTAGCTGCTGTAGCACCGCATGACATCATGATGTAGAAACCTACAACGTGAGCGAAGCAGTGGTCGAGAGGCAGGATGATGAGTGTGCGCCATGTCTGGTCGATGGGCACGAGTGTCAGCGCCTGCTCAACGTTTGCTGTATAGTTGCGGTGTGTAAGCATGACACCCTTGGGGTCGGCTGTAGTACCGCTGGTATATGTGATTGTAGCGATGTCGTCGTTCTTGATTGACTGGCCCACAGCGAGGAACTCCTCCATAGTGTGCTTTGCAAGGAACTCGTCACCCATCTTCATTACCTCGTCAACATGGATTTCGTCCTCCTGCAACTCACCTGCGTTACCGAAGACGATGATTTTCTCAACTTTGCTGAGCTTGTCCTTGATAGCGCGTACCTTCTTCAGCTGGTAGTTTGATACCAGGATGAACTTTACGTCGCCGTGGTCGAGACGGAAGTAGAGGTCATTGCTCTCTTCGAGCTTTATTGAAAGAGGCACATTCACAGCACCTGCATAGAACATTGCAAGCTCACCGATGACCCACATGTTGCATCCCTCGCTAAGGAGAGCCATATTGTCACCTTTCTTGACACCAAGAGCCTGATAACCTGCACCCAGGCGGTATACCTGTTCCTTTACCTGAGAATAGGTTGTAGGTTTGAAACCCTCTTTCTTGTCAGTTTTCTCCAAAAGGAATGTATTGTCAGGATATTTCCTTACCGATTCCTCAAAAAGATCTACCAATGTTTTTTTCATAACTTTATCTATTTATTGACAAGGGAATACCCCTTGTCCGATTTTCTGCCGCGAAGATACTAAAAACCTCAGAGATAAGCGGCAAGATAGTCAAATTTGTTTTAGTTTTACTTAAAAATAGGCGCAAAAAGGACAAATATTGGAACTTGTGGCGATAAAAAAAACACGATATGAAGCCTTTTCTACACAGGATGCAAAAAAACACAAAAAAATGAGGCTAATCCGTTTTATTGGCTATCTTTGCAAAAGTATGCAGGTGGAAAGAGTTGGCTTTGGCACGTAATGACAACCTCTGTTCAATACCGGCTGAAACGAAATCTTACACATGCATCAAAAGACAAACATAACGACATTTTTCTTTATTACAAAGGACTATGAAAATTTCAAGAATCGAACACTTGGGTATTGCAGTCAAGAGTATTGAAGAGGCTCTGCCCTACTATGAGCAGGTATTGGGCTTCAAGTGCTACAACATTGAGACTGTAGAGGACCAGAAGGTGCGCACTGCGTTCCTGAAGGTTGGTGAGACAAAGATAGAGCTGCTTGAGGCGACCTCGCCCGAGAGCACAATCGCAAAGTTCATCGAGAACCGCGGCGAGGGCATCCACCACATAGCATACAAGGTTGAGGATGGCGTTGCCAACGCTCTTGCCGAGTGCGAGCAGAAGGAGATACGCACCATCGACAAGGCACCACGCGCAGGTGCCGAGGGTTTGCAGATTGCTTTCCTGCACCCTAAGGCCACACGCGGCGTACTCACCGAACTGTGCGAAGAATGAGGTTAAACAAGCAACGGATACTGCGCCCATTAAGGTCTTTAGAGACTTTAGGGACCTTAAAGACCTTATAAAATGGCGCCAACCATCAAACAAAAAAAATAGAAATCACACAAAAACAGATATTATGAGCAAGCAATTTGAAAAAATCAAAGAGCTGGTCGCTCTGCGCGAGAAGGCGCGTCTGGGCGGCGGAGAAAAGGCCATCGTAAAACAGCACGAACGCGGCAAGTACACAGCACGCGAGCGCATTGACATGCTGCTTGACAAAGGCAGTTTCGAGGAGATGGACATGTTTGTGACCCACCGTTGCACAAACTTCGGCCAGGAGAAGAAGCAGTACCTTGGCGACGGAGTTGTTGTGGGCAGCGGAACAATCGAAGGCCGACTGGTATATGTCTTTGCACAGGACTTCACCGTAACAGGCGGTTCATTGAGCGAGACAATGGCACTGAAGATATGTAAGGTAATGGATATGGCAATGAAGGTGGGTGCTCCGCTTATCGGCATCAACGACAGTGGCGGTGCACGTATCCAGGAGGGTATCAACGCCCTTGCCGGATATGCCGAGATTTTCCAGCGCAACATCATGGCATCGGGTGTCATTCCGCAGATTTCAGGTATCTTCGGCCCTTGCGCAGGCGGTGCGGTATACTCCCCGGCCCTCACAGACTTCACTATCATGATGGAGGGCACAGCATATATGTTCCTAACCGGTCCGAAGGTGGTAAAGACAGTCCTCGGCGAGGTGGTTACACAGGAGGAGCTCGGCGGTGCGAGCGTACACGCGAGCAAGTCGGGTGTCACTCATTTCACAGCACAGACCGAGGAGGAGGGCCTTGCACTCATTCGCAAGCTCATGAGCTACATCCCGCAGAACAACATGGAGAGTGTTCCCGATGTACCATGCACCGACCCTATCAACCGCACAAGCGACATACTCAACAGCATAATCCCTGACAACCCCAACCAGGCGTATGACATGTACCGTGTGATTGCCGAGATTGTCGACAACGGCGAGTTCCTTGAGGTACACCGCGACTATGCACAGAACATCATCGTGGGCTTTGCACGCATGAACGGCAAGTCTGTGGGTATCGTTGCCAACCAGCCCTGCAAATATGCCGGTGTGCTCGACTGCAACTCTTCACGCAAGGGTGCACGCTTCGTACGTTTCTGCGACGCGTTCAACATTCCTTTGGTGACACTCGTGGACGTTCCGGGCTTCCTCCCGGGCACAGCACAGGAGTACAACGCGGTAATCATGCACGGAGCAAAACTGCTCTACGCCTATGGCGAGGCTACAGTGCCCAAGGTTACTGTGACACTGCGCAAGTCCTACGGTGGTTCACACATCGTCATGGCCTGCAAGCAGCTGCGCGCCGACCTCAACTATGCTTGGCCGAGTGCCGAGATTGCCGTTATGGGTGCAGCAGGTGCAGCCGAGGTGCTCTATGCCAAGGAGGCGAAAGAGGCCGAAGACCCCAAGGCATTCATCGCCGAGAAGGAGGCAGAGTACAACCGTCTGTTCGCCAACCCTTACCAGGCAGCGAAGTACGGCTACATCGATGACGTCATCGAGCCACGCAACACACGTTTCCGCGTGATACGCGCCCTTGCACAGCTCGAGAGCAAACGTCAGGAGCTCCCACGAAAGAAACACGGAAACATTCCTCTATAAAACCGCAATATTATGGAAGACAACAAAAAGATTGACGGCGCAACTGTTGCAGCCATTTCAATGGCATTGGCGGCATACATGGGCGACAATGTACACGACAACGAGAGTGGCGTGCTTACAATAACATACGTGAACAAACATTGGAATAACCTAAACAGATAAATATCATGAAAGAGTACAAATATACAATAGACGGCAACAAGTACGAGGTTGCCATCAACGAAGTGGGCGAGACAACAGCAAAGGTTACAGTCAACGGTGCAGAATACACAGTTGAGTGGGAAAAGCCGGTTGAGGAGAAACCGGTCGTTAAGGTTCAGCCTGTAGCGGCAAAGCCTGCTGCCCCTGCAGCACCCGCAGCAGCACCTGCAGCAGCACCTGTCAGCGGCAACGCCATCAAGACTCCACTGCCGGGCGTAATCATCGACGTGAAGGTAAATGTGGGCGACACAGTAAAGAAGGGCGACACCGTTGTTGTGCTTGAGGCGATGAAGATGGAGAACAACATCAACGCTGACCGTGACGGTAAGGTTGTTGCCGTACACGTTGCAAAGGGCGACACTGTTGCCGACGGCGCAGCGCTCATCGTGCTTGAGTAATACATGACAGAACAATATGACCATCGGAGCCGGCATTCAACAGCCGGCTCCGATGGTTTGATGTTTAAGCACCCTACTTTCTTAATTGATTATACCCCTCACCGTTTCGCGGAGATGAGTCCTCCTCTGTTTAATAACGTGAGTTCGATATAAGCAAAATCAAATCGCGAACCTGTCATCCCGACAGA
>CALCYA010000085.1 GCA_937906165.1 uncultured Bacteroidales bacterium
TTTCGCTCTGTTACTCTCTTTTCCTAAATCACTCAACTTTTTGCTTAGCCCCCAGACTTTGCAGGTGAGCCCAGAAGAGTCACACTCGGGCCCATATAAGAAGACAACAATAAAGCGGACCCGGCAGGATCCGCTTATGTTATCTTATACAGCCGGGCCGTATAATTACTGTGCAGCCTCTTCTGCGGCAGGAGCCTCAACAGCAGGTAGCTCGGCGCCTACAACGTTCTCAATCTTTGTAGGATTGATATCCACAGCCGCAGTCTCTGAAGGAAGTGCGTGTGCAGCGATAACGCTGATTACAACCATCAAAGCAGCAAGAGACCAAGTAGCCTTCTCGAGGAAGTCTGTAGTCTTTCTAACACCCATAATCTGGTTTGAAGAAGCAAAGCCTGAAGCCAAGCCGCCACCCTTTGAATTCTGTATCAGAACGATTCCACACATCAGCACTGAAGCCAACACAATCAGTATAACACAAAGCAAATACATACTAATTCTTTTTTATATGTTTTATTATTTTTTCTAAAAATCTTATTTGGTCTGCAAAGTAACGATTTTTATTCGGATATTCCAAACATAATCGTTTAATTATTTCAAGGGCCTTCTCATATTTACCCTGTTTGATGTAAATATTCGCCAGAGTCTCAGTAAAGAACGATGTCTCTGCGGGAGGTTCCTCTACAGCCACCTGCTCGGCAGCAGCTGAGGCCTCGTTCTCGCCACGCAAATCAAGAGTAATCCTCTCGTTGTCACCTGCGAGGAAGTCATCTATCAGGCTCTGTCCACGCAACTCTGGCACACTTTTGTCATCGGTCTTCTTATCCTTGAGATAGGCCGACACATAATCCACTGCCGCAGCACCTTCGGCCTCAAGCGAGAACGAATCGGCCGGCAGTGTCTCAAGGAACGCATCAATCAACGACATCGTCCTGTCAACAGGGATATCCTCTGGAGCCTGCTCTATCACACTTGCCGTCCCATAGCCTGCCATCAGTTCAAATATAGGCCAACGGCTCTTGAGGTAAACGGCAGCCTTGCGCATCTCCTTCCCGAAATCGATGTCGTGAAGCAGATACAGGTTCTTGAGCATCAGAAGACGGGCCACATCAAAATAGGGGTACTTGCCCACAATAAGACGCAGCTCGTACAACGTATCGCGGTTGAGACGCTCGGGGTGTGATATGTAGTGCGAGAGGTTGTCCATTACCAGTTGGCTACTGCTGCATTGAAAATACTCTCCACAATCTCTTTTATCATCTGTGAGACAAGCTCCTCCTGTACCGAGTCGAGCGACTGTGTCGCATCGAAGTCACGTGTGGCGCTGAAAGTGCGTTCGAAATCCTCTTCATGGTTTGTATTGTTTGTAAAACGCACGTTCACAGTCATTTTCAACTGCACCATAGCAGAATAACCGTCCGAAGATATCGACTTGTTAAGCTGGTCGTATGCTGTAATCTCACCATCCAACTGGAGGTCACCGCCCTGACGCACCTGCTCAAGTTTTGTCTGCTGCACGAACATATCGCTCAACGCCTCATTGAACATTGCAGCCATGGGACCCCACTGGTATGCAGCACGGTTCTGGAACTGCGCAAGAGAGATTGTCTTTACCTTGGTGTAGTCAATAGAGGCACCCGTAAACTTGTAACTGACAGTACAGCCGGCTATCAGCAGAAACACCGGCAATATATATAACAGACGTTTGATCTTATTCAATTCCATATTCTTTTATTTTTCGGTACAATGTACGTTCAGAGATATTCAGTTCCTTTGCAGCATTCCTGCGCTTGCCCTTATTCCTCTCGAGTGCAGCCAGGATAGCCCTCTTCTCCACATCATCAAGCGATACAGCCTCCTCAACATACTCCTCGGCATTTGTGACATGGTCATAATGCGTAACCTGAGGCTGCAGATGATATGTCGGCTGATGTTGGACTACAGGCATCTCTTGTGCATCGGTGTAGAACGGCATATGCTCAACAGCCTCCTTGTTCATGGCGCGCAGACTTTCCATCTGTTTTTTCAGTTCCGTAATGTCACGGCGCATGTCGAAAAGCACGCTATATAGGATTTCCCTCTCGCTCTCAAAGCTCTTGCGGTCACCGCCACGCTGCCCTGCCAGAATGGGAAGATTTCCACCGATGTTATCCTGGGGCAGATAACGCATCATTACATCAGCACTCAACTCCCTGTTCAGTTCAAGGATAGACACCTGTTCTGCAATGTTCTTGAGCTGGCGGATATTTCCCGGCCACGAATAGTTGAGAATGGCAGATACCGCACCTTCGTCAAGCTGTACTCTTGGAACATTGTATTTTGTCGCGAAATCTATACAGAACTTCTTGAACAGGAGCACCACGTCATCACCTCTCTTGCGCAAAGGAGGCACTGATATGGGCACCGTGCTCAAACGGTAATACAAATCCTCACGGAAACGCCCTTCGGCTATAGCCTCGGGAAGATTCACGTTTGTAGCACACACAATGCGTACATTGGTCTTCTCTACCTCGGATGAACCCACACGCAGGAACTCACCGTTCTCGAGCACACGCAAAAGACGTGCCTGAGTGGGCAAAGGGAGCTCAGCAACCTCATCGAGGAAGATTGTTCCGCCGTTGGCCTCACTGAAATATCCCTTACGCTCGCTTACGGCACCTGTAAAAGCACCCTTTATATGTCCGAAGAGTTCCGAATCTATTGTACCCTCGGGTATGGCACCGCAGTTGACAGCTATATACTTACCATGCTTGCGGACACTGTTTGTATGTATTATTTTCGGAAAAAACTCCTTACCCACACCGCTCTCACCTGTAATGAGCACGGTAAGGTCTGTTTTCGCTACCTGTATGGCCGTATCAATAGCCCTGAGCAGAACCGGGTCATTTCCTATAATCCCGAACTGCTGTTTTGCCCTCTGTACCTCTGATATATCCATAGAACAATCAATTTGTGACAAAATTACTCATTTTACTTCAAAAACCGAGCAATATTGGCAGACTATTTTTAGAACGGGAAGAGTAACGGAAGCACCAGAATCATCACTATGCCCAGAATTATCTGCAACGGCAAACCCACCTTCACATAATCGGAGAACTTATACTGGCCGGCAGGCATCACAAGAGCATTGGGTGGCGTAGAGAAGGGAGATGCAAAACAGAGGCTCGCACCAAGTGTCACGGCAAAGAGGAAAGGCACCGGATTTACCCCTACCTGCACAGCACTGCTCATTGCGATAGGAGCCATAAGCACAGCCGTTGCCGTGTTGCTTATGAACATTGTCATGAAAGATGTCGTGAAATATATTCCGGCCATAAGCAGGATTGGACTGTAACCGCCCAGATATGACACCAGAGAGCCTGATATCAATGCTGAAACACCTGTTTTCTGCAGGGCAACCGACATAGGCATCATCGCAGCAATAAGCACGATGCTCTCCCAGTTTATAGTCTTATACGCAGCCTCCACATTCCGGAAACAACCGGTAAGCACCATCAGCAAGCCGGCAATCATAACCGCTGTAACAGGCGCAATGGGAATAAAGTCAAAGACCATGACAGCCACCATGGCAACCATTATCACAGCTGCGACAGGCGCCTTATAGTCGAGAGTGACCTTTGCTGCCTCCTCCAACGGGCGACCCACCACAATCCACTCGGTACTCTCTTTCTCAAGATTCGCGATATTGTTCCATGCGCCCTGCACCAGAAGTACATCACCCACATGTATCGTCTCATCGGCTATACCCTGAAGTATATATTTGTTCTTACGGCATATGCCGAGCACGCTTACATTATACTTTGTACGGAATTCTATTTCACGTATACTTTTGTTCACCACCGAAGAAGTAGACATGACCACAATCTCGGCAACACCGATATCATAGAAATCAAAGGCACTCTTGCTGTCTGATGCATCATCCGCCACCATTTCTATATTATAACGGTTTGCAAATGCAGCGACCCTCTCTTCTGTACCCGAAACATAAAGGATATCATCGGCACGCAGGATAGTATCAGAATCAGCAGCCTGCTGTACCATATTCTTTGACAGCAGGTTACGTTGGTTACGTTCAATATGACGGACCTCTATTATGTTGAGCCCGAAACTTTTGCGGATATCGAGTTCGCCTATCATCTTACCGACCACCGAGGACTTTGAATTGACTTGCAGACGATGCAGGTTATTGGCTATACCGTACTCCTTGACGAGTTCTTTCAGCGACTTTCCGCTGCTGGCACTCGCACCGCTGAGAGCACCGGGTTTGGAGAGATATTTTTTACTCAAAGGCAGCAGCAATACCGTACCCACGAGGATACAGATGAGACCCACAGGCAGGAATGTAAAGAATCCCAGTCCGGGATATCCCTCCTTGATAAGGGCCTCATTTATCACAAGGTTGGGCGGAGTACCGATAAGAGTCATCATACCGCTCATACTGCTTGCGAAGGCAAGCGGCATAAGCAGACGGCTCGGGTTCATCTTCACGCTCATTGCCATACTCACGACAATGGGTATCATAATGGCTACAGTACCCGTATTGCTCACAAAAGCGCCCATCAGCGAAGTGACCACCATCACAAGGATAAAGAGCCTCGTCTCGCTGTTTCCGGCAAGTTTCATAAGTTTTGAACTTATCATCTTTGCCAAACCAGTCTGGAAGATGGCACCGCCCACCACAAACAGGCCTATCATCATTATGATTACATTATTGGAAAAGCCCGAGAGTGCCTCCTCCGGAGTAAGAATGTTTAGCACCATCAGGGTAACAAGTGCACAAAGCGCCACAATATCGGAACGCACCTTGCCACTGATGAAGAAAAACACCGAAAGCAAAAGAACAACAACCGTCTCAATCATAAATCCGCCAAAAATAAAATTTTCGCAAAGTTAATATTTTCAGGTGCAAAAACAAAGCAAAAAGAACCCTGAGCTTCGCATTATGTAAGGAAAAAATATTATCTTCGCACAATTAAACACCAAGGTACCCTTTGCGCCGGCAAAGGCACCATATAAACAGAACAGGCATATCAGGATTCTCAAATACATATCGATTGTAATTGCTGTACTCATTGCACTGGTCTACACCGCAATACAGCTTCCAAAGCTTGACGCAGTACAGCGTTGGCTTGCTGCCACTGTATCGGACAATGTGGAACAGCAGCTTGGAATCCCCATAAGCATCGGACAATTGCGTGTCGACAACCTAAACGGTATCACCCTCACCGATATACTTGTCCTTGATGAGAAATATGATACTCTTGTATATGCAAACGAAGCAGCGGCAAGCATAGAGTTGGTTGACCTGCTCAAAGGGAAACTATATTTCAATACACTGGCTTTTGCTGCGCCCGACATAAGGCTCAACCGTCCAGTTCCCGGCTCACCGCTCAACATACAGTTCATTATAGACAACCTGAGCAGTGACAACAAAGAGAAGAAAGAAACCGACCTTCGCATAAACCAGCTCATAATATATGACGGCAAATTCAAATACGATGTATTGAGCGAAGCACACGAAAACGGGAAATTTGACCCCAACCACATTGAAATAAAGGAGTTTGCCAGCAACATCTCACTCAAGAACTTCAATAAGGAGAACCTGAATCTCTACATCCGTTCCATTAAAGGAAAAGAGAAGAGCGGCCTGGACCTGCAGAAACTCAGGACAAGGGTAACAGCAAGGGACAACAAGATGCTGCTCAGCGGTTTCGGGTTGGAACTCCCGGGCAGCAATATCACATCGGACACAATTGTATTAACCGGCACCGGTGAGATAAAATCGATGGCTTTTGACGGGGAGCTCCATTGCGAAAGGCTCACCCTGGAAGACCTGGCCCCGATATTTCCTGAACTGCCGACAGGATTGCCCGAGTTCAGGTTTGAAATACGCGGACATGCCGACAGTACTCTGGCAAAAGGCAACATCCTCATTGCTGCAACCGACGGCAGCCTTGCTGTAGAAGGCAAGGCCAGAGTGACGTCGCCTTTTGACAAAAGACGTGGAATAGAGATAACACTTGACCGCCTTGCCGCTTTGGAAAGCACAATAGACAAAGCAGCATCGTTTATCGGGAAGGCGCCGCAAGACATTGCGTCAATACTTGGGAACACCGACATCGAAGGCAAGCTTTACCTGTCATGCGATACCATAGACGGATATGCCAATATCAACAGCAGCAACGGATTACTGCAAGCGAAAATCGTCGCCGACAGCACCGGAAACTATAATCTCACTGCTACAGGCAAAGCCATGCACTTAGGTAACATCCTTTCACAGAAGGATTTGGGGATATGTAACATTAAAGGAAAATCCAGAGGTAACATAAAAGGGAAAGGAATGCTCGCCGACTTTGACCTTGAAGTATCGGAGCTGCATTTCAAGGATTACACATACGCACCGATTGTCATAAACGGAAAAACCGACAAGAAAAACGCACAGGCAACAATCACTACTGCCGATACAAACATAAGTGCCAAAATTGACCTTCTCTACAACAAGAACAGACACGGCAACAAGGTGAACATTAACCTTAAAGTCGACTCCATAATACCGCATAATCTCAACCTGTACAAGCATGAAGAGCACTGCTTCTCGTTCAACATCGACAGCGAGATTGATTTGCGTGACAATGGCAAAAGCCTGACAAACATCAAATTGCACAATTTTGTCTTTGACGACGGCAAAGGAAGCACAACAGTAAGAAACGTCCACCTTTATGATGACAACACCGAGGATAAAAGAAGCATCACCATCAACTCAGACATTCTCAATGCTGACATCATAGGATATTTCAACACCGAAAGGCTATTGGACAGCTATATAAACCTTATAGACAGGCACATCCCCTCACTCAACCTCAAGAAGCGTGGAGGCAAGCCAAAGAACGACTATTTCTACCGCGTGGAAATCATTGACAGCAAGCTGTTGAGCAGACTGTTTGCACTGCCTGCAACAATAAACGAGAAATCATTTATACGTGGCTTTTGTTTCGATAGCAACAACAGTGCGGCAATCGACATGGAACTCAACAACGTGTCTGTAGGGAATTCCATTTACCGTGCCATCAACCTGAAAGGCAACTCAAATGCAGACGAATTCACCGTGGACGCCAACATTCTGAAGCCTCAAGCAGGCAACAAGAAGGAGTTCAACTACAAGAACAGCGACAATGACATTATAATTGCATTGCACTCCACCGTTGAAGCGGACACCATCAGCACACTCGTGGACTGGAGCAGCATCCTTGACAAGGAGAACACCAGTGGCACATTACGTACGGATGCGATATTGGGACGTGACGAGAGGGGTAAGCTATGTGTTGAAGCCAGCGTATCACCCGGCAGTTTCACTCTTGACGGCACACCATGGCACATAACTCCCGGAGAGATCTTGGGCAACAGCGAAGAAATCACAATAAAGGATCTGGGATTATACAGCCACGACCAAAGTCTGAAGATTGAAGGTGTTGCGGGCAAATTCATCGATGACAGCCTCAATGTCTACCTCAACAATATGGACGTAACCACTATAATGGGATTGGTAAACTTCCGCACACTGCTTTTCGGCGGCAGCGCCACGGGTAGCGCACACCTCACAAGCCTGCTCCACAGGCCTGACGTCAACGGACATTTTCACATAGACAGCATGCTCATCGACCACTCACACATGGGAGATGCAGAACTTGGCATAAACTGGATGGATTACAGCAAGACAATATCCCTTGACTGCGACATAACCGACAGGGGGAGGACATCAAAAGTCAAAGGTTTTCTCTCGCCGGCCCATGACACGATCATGCTCAAGATTGATGCAGACAGGCTGAACCTCGGTTTCCTGAACAAGAAAGTCAGTGCTTTCATCGACGACATCAACGGCACGGCAAGCGGTACAGCCTATATTCTGGGAGGTTGGAGAAGCGTCGACCTCAAGGGAACGCTCGCATTCAACCAAAACTGCAGTACCAGGGTCCGGGCCAACAACACCAGGTACACATTCATGGAGGATTCCATATATATGTACCCCGGTATAATTGAATTCAGGAATCTTGGTCTAAAAGATAAAGACGGAAACCATGGTACACTAAACGGCAGACTTACCCACAAGAATTTCCAAAGATGGACATGTCATCTGGACGTTGAAGCGCGAGAAATGCTCGTATACGACACCCACGATTTCTCAAGCATGCCTTTCTACGGTTCAGTATATGCTACCGGTAACGCAAGCATAATAAGTGAAGGAAGCGGTCTGCAGCTAAACGCAAGACTACGGAGCGAAGCAAACTCCAATTTTGTATACAATTCCACCACCGCAAGCGGAGCAAGGGACAACAGTTTCGTCTCCTTTGTCGACAGCAGCAAAAAGAGCATATCCTACACAAAGGCAACTGGAGAAGAGGAAAAGAGCACCTATGACCTTGTCACCAGCAAACTTAACCTCGAGTTCTGGCTTGACGTCACCGAAGACTTCCATGTCAAAGTATTTACCGACATGAGAACCGGAGACTACATCGATTTCTACGGCAACGGTCCTATCACAGCCTTGTACGATGAGAAAAACGGTTTTTCAATGAAGGGTGTGCTCGACCTTGACCGCGGTACATACAAGTTCACCATTCAGGACATATTCCCAAAGGAATTCAACATACAGAGGGGGAGCACACTCTCTTTTGACGGAGATCCCTTCAAGGTGGCACTCAACCTGAAGACGAAATACCTTGTTCCATCGGCATCGCTGAGCGACCTCACCACAGAGACCACAAAGAACAAGACCGTAAAGGTAAACTGCATTATGGACATCGGTGGCACACTTGCCAGCCCGGCACTTACTTTTGACCTTGAACTTCCCGAAGGCAGTGGAGAGGAAAAGGAGTTGTTGGCAAGTGTCGCAAGTACAACCGAACAGAAAAACATGCAGTTCATATACCTGCTTGGCGTGGGCAAGTTCTACACATATGACTACAACAACACCAACAACGAAAGCCAGAGCTCAACAGCAATGGAGTCCCTAATCTCAAACACCCTGTCGGGCCAGCTCAACAACATGCTCGGACAAATAATAAACAACGATAACTGGGATATCTCGGGTAACTTCTCGTCAAGCGAGAAAGGCTGGAACAGAATGGAGGTAGAAGGCATGCTGCGCGGACGCCTGCTCAACAACCGTCTGCTCATAAACGGCAACTTCGGTTACAGGGAGAACCCCATTGCCAACAGCAACTTCATGGGAGACTTCGAGATCCAGTGGCTGCTTACACCAAAAGGCAATATAAACCTAAAGGCATACAGCAAGACAAACGACCGATACTTCTCAAAGACCAACCTCACCACACAGGGCGCAGGCATATTGTTCAAACACGATTTCGACAGTTGGAGATGGTGGAATAGAAAGAAAAAAGATGAGACAGAAGATATTGAGAAAAAGAATAAGGAAGAAGAAGAAGAAGAGAAAGAAAAAAAACAGATAAATGAATGACAAAACGGAAAAGATGAGAAATTTCATATCAGTAAAAGATATCGGCAACCTTGACAATGCAGTGAAGGAAGCACTCGAAATTAAGGCCGACCGCTACAGATTCTGCGAACTTGGCAGGAACAAGACTCTCATGATGGTGTTCTTCAACTCAAGCCTGCGCACAAGGCTCAGCACACAGAAGGCAGCCCTAAACCTTGGCATGAACGTGATTGTACTCGACATAAACCAGGGAGCATGGAAACTTGAGACCGAACGCGGTGTAATAATGGACGGGGACAAGCCCGAGCACATACTTGAGGCCATCCCTGTTATGGGAAGCTATTGTGACGTCATAGGCGTGCGCTCCTTCGCACGTTTCGAGAGCAAGAAAGACGACTACGACGAAGTAATCCTCAATCAGTTCATCAAGCACAGCGGCCGTCCTGTATTCTCCATGGAGGCAGCCACCCGTCACCCTTTACAGAGTTTTGCCGACCTTATAACCATTGAGGAACACAAGACCAAGGCACGCCCCAAGGTTGTCATGACATGGGCGCCCCACCCCAAAGCACTGCCACAGGCTGTACCAAATTCGTTCGCCGAGTGGATGAACGCAACTGATTACGAGTTTGTGATTACCCATCCGAAAGGATATGAACTTGATCCGGAATTTGTGGGTAATGCAAGGGTGGAATATGACCAGATGAAAGCCTTTGAGGGAGCCGATTTCATATATGCAAAGAACTGGTCGGCATACAGCGGTGACAACTATGGAAAAATATTGAGCACCGACCGCAGCTGGACTGTAAGCGAACGTCAGATGGCAGTGACCGACAATGCCTTTTTCATGCACTGCCTGCCCGTACGCCGCAACATGATTGTGACCGATGAGGTCATCGATAGCCCTCGCTCACTTGTAATCCCCGAAGCCGCCAACCGCGAGATATCGGCAACGGTAGTGCTCAAGAGGATTCTTGAGGAGCTGAAATAAGACGGTTATACATTTCCCGTATCCGCATAATAAGACGAAGAAAGAGCCGCGGCTCTTTCTTCGTCTTATTTGCTATAAGGTTTATCCTCACCCCAACACTGTCTCATCCACGCCTTGCTTTTGGCCTCGACAGGATTCTCCTGCGGAATCCAGAAGGAGAAATCCTTGCCACCATCCGGCAGGAACTGCTGCTTGACAAAGTGCCCCGGGAAATCATGTGAATATTTATATCCGTCGGAATACCCGAGGTCGGCCATAAGTTTTGTGGGAGCATTCCTCAGATGCAACGGTACGGGCAGATTGCCTGTTTCCCTCACAGTCGCAAGGGCATTATTTATGCCCATATACGCAGAGTTGCTCTTTGGCGAAGTCGCAAGATACACAGTAGCCTCGGCAAGCGGAATACGCCCCTCGGGCCAACCGATTTTGGTAACAGCATCGAATGCCGCATTGGCAAGCAGGAGAGCATTGGGATTGGCAAGCCCCACATCCTCCGAAGCGGATATTATAAGACGCCTTGCAATGAATGCCGGGTCTTCCCCACCCTCTATCATACGTGCAAGCCAATAGAGCGCTGCATCGGGGTCACTGCCACGGATTGACTTTATGAATGCAGAAATTATATCATAATGCATCTCACCGTCCTTATCGTAGGCAAGCGGATTCTGCTGCAGGCATAGTTTAACTTTCTCATCAGTTATCACAACCGGTGAATCGGGGTCACTCTCCACAACAAGCTCAAGGATATTGAGCAGTTTACGCGCGTCGCCACCGCTGTAACGCATCATGGCAGCCGTCTCGCACAGTTCCACCCTACGTTTCTTCAGAGCCTCATCTGTTGTTATGGCATGGTTGAGCAGTTTCATCAGGTCATCCACCTCAAGAGACTTGAGCACGTACAACTGGCAACGTGACAGCAGAGGGCGTATGACCTCGAACGACGGATTCTCAGTTGTTGCTCCTATGAGAGTGACAGTACCTGTCTCCACCGCACTCAACAAGGAATCCTGCTGCGACTTGTTGAAACGGTGGATCTCATCGATGAACAGGATGGCACCGCCACGTGCAAACAGCGGTGAGTTCTTGGCCTTGTCAATGACCTCACGCACCTCCTTCACGCCAGATGACACGGCATTGAGGGTGTAGAAAGGACGGTTGAGCTGATGGGCAATAATCTTTGCAATTGTTGTCTTGCCGGTGCCCGGAGGGCCCCACATGATGAAAGAGAGTATTCTGCCCGAGTCAATCATACGACGCAGCACAGCACCCTCACCTACGAGGTGCTGCTGACCGACGTACCCATCAAATGATGTAGGTCGCAAACGTTCCGCCAATGGTTGTGCCATAAATCATGTATCTTTAGTGCACACTGCCCCGCTTGAAGCGAGGCAGTGTGCTTTAAGAAAACTTTTGTACTCTTTTGTTTTTTATCCTATATAAAGGCCTCCCGTTTAACTCAATCCAACTATTTCACCGTTGATGAAATCAATGTGGTTAGCCTGTGGGTCCTTTGGCAAGCCTGGCATACGGATAATATCACCGGCAATGGCAACAATCATCTCGGCACCGGCATTGAGGACTACGTCACGTATCTGCAGGTTGAAACCCTTGACGGCACCATACTGCTTGGCATCGGCGCTGAAAGAGAACTGTGTCTTTGCAATACATACGGGGAACTTAGCGAGGCCATATTTCTCGGCAAGCTTGATGCGGTCAAGTGCAGGCTTTGCAAAGGTTACAGAAGCTGCACCGTAGATATTCTTGGCAACCTTCTCGATCTTTGTCTGGATGCTGTCCTCGTCATTGTATGTAAACTCGAGTTTCTTTGAAGGATTATTCTCGATTGTGTCAACTACAATCTGTGCCATCTCCATAGCACCCTCACCACCCAATGCGAAGGCATTGTTGATTACGAACGGCAAGCCGAGTTCCTTCTCGCAGTGCTCACGCAACAGTGCCATCTCCTCGTCGGTGTCAGTAGCAAAGCGGTTGAATACCACAATAACTGACTGACCGAAAGAGCGGAGGTTGGCAACGTGACGGTCAAGGTTCGCAAGACCGTTGCGCAGACCATCCATATCAGGCTCCTTAATCTTGTCAAGTTCAACGCCACCATGCATCTTCAAGCCCTGTGCTGTAGCAACGATTACAGTTGCATCGGGCTGCAGACCGCTCTTACGGCAAAGGATGTTGTAGAATTTCTCAGCACCGAGGTCTGCGCCGAAGCCAGCCTCTGTGATTGTATATTCGCTGTGGGCAAGGGCCATCTTTGTAGCGAGCTGCGAGTTGCAACCGTGGGCGATGTTTGCGAACGGACCACCGTGGATAATCGCAGGAGTGTTCTCTGTTGTCTGCACCAGATTAGGCTGGATAGCATCCTTTAGCAACACAACGATAGAACCGGCAATACCGAGATCTTTCACTGTGAATGGCTCGCCTGCATATGTGTAACCGAGCATAATATTCTCAATACGGCGACGGAGATCAGCCTCATCGCTTGCAAGACAGAGGATAGCCATAAGCTCCGATGCAGGAGTGATATCGAAACCTGCCTGCTCTACAAGACCGTTGGTTGCAGGGCCAACACCTGTGATTATCTGACGCAATGAACGGTCGTTCACGTCGAGTACACGGCGCCACAGAATCTCCTTGAGGCCAAAGCCCTCTTTTGCATGCTGATAGAGATAGTTGTCGAGCAGTGCAGAAATCATATTGTGGGCAGATGTAATCGCATGGAAGTCACCTGTAAAGTGGAGGTTGATCTTCTCCATTGGAAGAACTTGTGCATAACCGCCTCCGGCTGCACCGCCCTTCATTCCGAAGCAGGGGCCCAATGATGGCTCGCGCAAAGCAACGACAGCCTTCTTTCCAATCTTGTTAAGACCGAGAGCAAGACCTATTGAAACAGTTGTCTTGCCAATACCCGCCTTTGTGGCAGTGATTGCAGTCACAAGGATAAGCTTACCCTTCTGCTCACCGATGAGGTCCAAAGGCAACTTCGCAATATACTTACCATAATGCTCGAGGTCATTGGCCTCAATACCTATCTGGGCTGCTACATTCTCAATGCGCTCAAGTTTGGTCTCCTGAGCAATCTGGATATCAGTTTTCATATTGATTAAAATTTAAATTTTCATAATAAGGGAACTCACTCTGTCAAGCCACAGCAAGCCTTACTGCAAAAGTACAAAAATTACCGCCTAAAACAAAATCAAACCGCCTATATATTCATCATTTACATCATTTTAATGACATCACAAAGAAAAACACACCCAAGAGAGGCTTTTCTTGCGTTTTTTTTATAATATTGCATAGAATAACGAAGCACGGCACAATGGCAGGAAAGCGCATACATATAGTTTCATTCCAGGTACCCTACCCCGCCGACAGCGGAGGAGTAATAGACGTATACTACAAGGCAAAGGCCCTTAAAGATGCAGGCTACCACGTTGTTTTGCATACTTACGCTTACAGCGGAAGAGACTACTGCCGTGAATTGCAGGAAATTGCAGATGAAACATACATATACGAGCGCAAGACCGGCCTGTGGCAATTACTCTCACTCACACCATACATTGTCAACAGCCGCAAATCGGACGAACTGCTGCTGAACCTGTTAAAAGATGATGCACCAATTCTGTTCGAAGGAGCACATACTACAGCCTTATTGTCATCGCCTATGCTGAAAGGCAGGAAAAAGTTCGTAAGGACACACAACGTAGAAAGCGAATACTACAGGGAACTTGCGCGCGCATCAACGTCACTGTTCAAAAAGTTGTTTTTTTTAGCGGAATCGTGGAAGCTCAAACGCTATGAACCTGAACTGAAAAATGCAGATGTACTGTTTGCAATAACCGACAAAGAGAAAAAGACATTCAAGGGTATATGCCCGGGAACAGAAGTGGAGTTGTTGCCATGCTTCCACAATGGTCTATCATCTGAAATCAGAACCGATGAAATAGGCAAAGGAGAATATATCCTTTACAACGGGAACCTGAGCGTCGACGAGAACATCAAGGCTGCACTGTTCCTGATAAATGAAGTAGCCATAGCCACCAAAGGCACAAAGTGGATAATAGCAGGCAATGCCCCGGCCAAATGCCTGTACGAAGCCGCAGAAAGAGCTGGCAATGTAGAGATTATCGCAAACCCTACAAACAAAGGAATGACACAGCTCATTACAGGTGCAGCCGTCAACATACTTACCACATTTCAGGCAACCGGAATAAAACTGAAGTTACTTGGAACGCTCTACAAGGGTGGTTACTGCGTAGTCAACGACAAGATGATTGAGAGTACCGGACTCGACGCCCTATGTACAATCGCAAACAGTGCCGGAGAGATGCGTAATGCTATAATCCAATTGTCAAGCAAGAAGATAAATGCAGAAGAAATTGAAGAGAGGCGCAAAGTTCTGCTTGACAAATATAACAACAACAAGAATATCACCATACTGACCTCACATCTTTAAGAGTTCCACAAATTATGGGAATCTTTAGATTTTCCCGGAGATATTTAGTATTTTTGCCGAAGTAAATAGAATACAGAATAAAATAACAAATATAAGATGACCGTAACAAACGAAACTGAAAAGAGCGAGAAGAAAAGCATCAGCTTTATCGAGCAGATTATAGTAGATGACCTGACCAACGGCAAGAACGGAGGAAAATTACAGACACGTTTCCCGCCCGAACCCAACGGCTATCTCCACATAGGCCATGCCAAAGCAATTGCTATAGACTTTGGAATGGCACAGAAATATGGAGGCGTATGCAACCTCCGTTTTGACGATACCAACCCGCAGAAAGAGGATATGGAGTTTGTACGTGCCATTGAGGAAGACATCAAATGGCTCGGTTTCGAGTGGGGAAAGGTATGTTATGCCAGTGACTACTTCCAGGAACTGTGGGATTTTGCCGAGTGGTGCATAATGACAGGCCGCGCATACATTGACGAACAGACATCGGAGGAGATTGCGCAGCAGAAAGGCACACCGACAGAGCCAGGCCAGAACAGCCCTTACCGCGACCGTCCGGCCGAGGAGAGCCTACGCCTTTTCCGCGAGATGAACAGCGGAAACGTCGAGCCCGGAAAGATGATTCTCCGCGCCAAGATAGACATGACAAGCCCCAACATGCACTTCCGCGACCCAATCATGTACCGTGTCCTGAACATGCCACACTGGCGTACAGGCAACAAGTGGAACGCATATCCCATGTACGACTTCACCCATGGACAGAGCGACTACCTCGAGGGTGTGACACACTCTATCTGCACTTTGGAGTTCGTACCCCACCGCGACCTCTACGACCTGTTCGTAACATGGATAAAGGAGTGGAAAGGCGACGAAGGCGACATTCAGGACAACCGCCCACGCCAATACGAGTTCAACAAGCTGAACCTCAACTACACACTCATGAGCAAGCGAAACCTGCTCATTCTCACAAAGGAGGGAGTGGTCAACGGCTGGGACGACCCCCGTATGCCGACAATCTGCGGTATCCGCCGACGCGGTTACAGCCCACAGGCTATCCTCAATTTCATTGACAAGATAGGATACACCACCTTTGATGCCCTCAACGACATAAAACTGATGGAGGCTGCATGCCGTGAGGACCTCAATGCACGTGCCCTGCGTGTCAGTGCGGTAGTAGATCCCGTACGTCTCGTCATCGACAATTACCCCGAAGGAATGGTTGAGGAGATGCAGGCCATCAACAACCCCGAGGACGAGAATTCCGATTCACACATCATACGTTTCTCACGCGAACTTTACATCGAGCGCGAGGATTTCATGGAAGACGGCGGAAAGAAGTTCCTGCGCTTGGGTCCCGGTAAGGAGGTGCGTCTGAAGAACGCATACATCATCAAGTGCGATGAGGACCCCGCCAAGTGCATCGAGAAGGACGAGAACGGCAACATCACATGCATCCATGCCACATATGATCCTGAAAGCCGTAGCGGCATGCCCGGAGCCGACCGTCGCATCAAGGGCAAGACACTTCATTGGGTAAGTTGCGCTCATAGTGTACCTTGCGAGGTTCGCGACTACAGTTGCCTGTGGACATGCGAAAACCCACGCGATGCCATCAAGCAGTATGAGAAGGAGAATGGTGTAAGAGGCATTGATGCTATGCGTCCCTTCCTCAATCCAGATTCTCTGCGCATAAACGACAAGGCTTACATTGAAGAGTGGGCTGCCGACCTGCCGCACTTGAGTTATCTGCAGTTCCAGCGCATCGGATACTTCAACGTAGACCCTGACAGCAAACCGGGCAAGCCGGTATTCAACCGTACTGTATCGCTCAAGGGTAAATAATCCCACACCGGGAACCTCAATACACCGTAACGCATGAACTACGAGAAAGGATTTTTCGAGACACCCGAGTTCCGCGAGCTCCTCAAGAGATACGAACAGGCAAAAGCCATGAATGTATTTCCATACTTCGGTATTGAAGAGCTTGTGGACCTGCTCTCGTATTACCTTTTCATGGACAAGTGCGACAATGCCGAGGAGATCCTCACCGTAGCCCGCCAGCTACACCCTACTGCACCCGAGAATGCAAAGATGGAGATAAAGCTCATGCTCAGCAAGGGCGAACCAAAAAGGGCACTCGAAATATTCGAAGGCATAGCTTACAAAGGTGATGACGAGACAATGATTCTCCACGCCGAAATTCTGCTTGCATTAAAAGAATTCAAGAAAGCAAGGGAAATTGCCATTGCCATCATCAACAAGAACCTTCCCGGCATGGATAACATCTACGAGGCTCTTGAGATTCTTCTTGACTGCGGTTTTGCACTTGACGCGCTATTCATATGTGAGCAGGCTCTTAAGCAGGACCCCAAGAACCGTGGACTGCTGGAGGTAAAGGCCGAATGCTATATCGAGATGCAGATGACCAATGAGGCCATAGGCATATACAACAAACTGCTTGACGAAGATCCCTACTCCACATTCTATTGGGAGCAGCTGGGACACATCTATTACATGATTGGCAGATACGGCAAGGCTCTCGAGTGTTTCGAATACGAAAGCACCATCAACGACGAGATTGAGTATGCCCGCATGATGCAGGCATACTGTTACTATTTCGTCGGCGACTACAGCAAGGCAAAAGAGATATTCGGTTGGTTCAGCAGCAAATACCCCATGTCGGTGATACCACAGTTCTACATCGCATTGTCACTCTACCGTGAAGGCAATCTGCAGAAATCGCTGGAGGCATTCAAGGGTATTATAGACATTGCCCCGGAAGGAACAATCGAGATGATGCTTGCCAGAATAAACAAGGCAATCATACTTGACACCATGGGGGAGGCATCTCGTGCAGAGGACGCCATCTCAATAGCGATAATGATGCACCCCGAAAACATGAAGCAGCTGCTGTTGCACGAAACCCACCTTTACGAACTGCATGATAAGGAGAACCTCACATTCAAGGAGATGAGCATCCTGGAGCAGAAAGAATGGAGCATAGAGGAGGAGATGTACGATTGGGGCACACACCTCGTAGGACACAACCACCTCAAACTGGCACTGAGGGTGTTCCACTACATACGTCCATTCAGTCAGGATTCCACAGAGATTGACGCATATATTGCATACATCCTGTGGAAGACCGGAGAGCCCGAAAGGATTGAACCGGCAGTAGAGAATGCCCTGAACGGTAAATCGGACCTGCTTTTCAAGCTGTTCGGCATACCATATGATGCGAACATGATGCCGCAAGAGTTCATAGACAAGGTTAACCGGAAATGACAACAAGAGGATGACTTTTAAGAGGGTGACCCAAATTTACTTTTGGGTCACCCTCTTAATATTATAAATGGGAACAGGAATCTCAATCGGCAATATCCTTTATCCTGTTTTCCTCACCCATCTTGCATACAAGGAGATTGTTATCCTTTTCGGCAATGACACAATTGTCCATACCTATCACCACAACACGTTTCATACCATGCGTGCTGACAAAGCAGTTGCGTGTGTCGGCAAAGCGGACATCATTGCCTATTGCAACATTCCGGTTGATATCCTGCTGAAGATTGTCATGAAGTGACAGCCAGGTACCAAGGTCGCTCCATCCGAAACTTGCAGGAAATACGAAAATTTCATCGGCACGCTCCATGATGGCATAGTCGACCGATATATTGCGACACTCAGGGAAACGCGCATCTACATGCTCCTGTTCCTCGGGAGTGAAGAAATATGGCATCAAGGATTCAAAGATTGAAGCAATGGGCGACTGGTATACACGGAACGCGTTCACAATTGTAGATACATTCCAGATGAAGATACCCGCATTCCAATAGAAATTGTTCTTTGCCACATAAGCCTCGGCAACCTCATACGATGGTTTCTCCTTGAAGGAATCCACGCGGAAGACCTCCTTGTTTGAGAGTGTTGAGTTTCCGAGCACAGCCTCGATATATCCATAACCCACCTCGGGGCGTGTGGGCTTGATACCTATCGTAAGTATCGCATCGGAGCCGTTGACGAAATTGAGCGACGAGTCAATCACCCTGCGGAACTCCTGCACATCGGCTACAAAGTGGTCGCTTGGGGTCACCACCATATTTGCCGACGGGTCACGTTTCTTTATCTTCCACGCAGCGTATGCAATACAGGGGGCTGTATTACGGCGACAAGGCTCCTTTAGTATATTTTCGGCAGGCAGCATCGGCAACTGCTCCTCGACAAGCGATGCATATTTCGCGGAGGTGACCACCCAGACATTCTCAATGGGACATATTCCTGCGAAACGGTCAACGGTAAGCTGAAGCAAAGATTTTCCACAACCAAGTACATCTACAAACTGCTTTGGAGTCTCTTCGGTACTCATCGGCCACAAACGGTTTCCCGCACCGCCAGCCATAATTACTATATGATTTGAACCTGCCATAATAAAATCCTAATGATAGTAAAACAAATATAGTGTCAGTTTTGTTATTTAAATCAGTCTTAACAGATGCGAAGATAGTGAAAAAAGATTAACTGCAAAGTAAGAGAGAAAGAAAAAACAGCAATATACCGACGTGCAGAAACCGAGAACCATATAAAGATCACTTCACGACGAGATCAAAACAGATTTATAGGGTTTTAATATAAAAAAATACAGTTCCACACATTTTTCATTTTGAAGACAAAAGGTTAACAAGATTTTTATTATTTTTGCATCAAAGACAGCTCCAACAGCCATCAGGCATAAGCGTCAACAACCCCAAGAATACCGATTGACGGTATAAATAATTTTCAATCATGGCAGACTTTTTCCAAATAATAATACCTGCAATATTGGCATTCATTGGAACTCTTTGGGCGCATCCCAAGATTCTGAAGATAGCCATAATGAAAGACCTC
The DNA here is from genome assembly GCA_937906165.1 of uncultured Bacteroidales bacterium. Taxonomy (GTDB): domain Bacteria; phylum Bacteroidota; class Bacteroidia; order Bacteroidales; family Bacteroidaceae; genus HGM04593. Next base: position 19,804 of record CALCYA010000085.1, read on the forward strand.
GTAGACAACCCCGACGTACGCAAGCTTCAGCGAAGCCCGGTTCCGGTGATTGGCGGTATCGCAGTTTTCTTCGGCATCGTAATCGGATTGTGCAGTTCCCAGATAATGTTCAACAGCCCGAGTGTATTCATGCTTATATCGGCGATGCTGGTCATGCTTTATGTCGGTACAATCGATGACATCCTGGACCTCACCCCAACCATCAGATTTGTAATAGAGATCCTTATCGTGATGTGGCTGATGTATATCAACAGGAGTTCCATAAACTGTTTCTGGGGACTATGGGGGGTGGATATAATCTCCAATTGGATATCAATTCCATTGACAATATTTGCGACAGTGGGTATCATCAACGCAATCAACCTGATTGACGGTGTCAACGGACTCTCATCGGGATACTGCTTTATGGCATCATCCATTTTTGCCATAATTTTCAATGCAACGGGCAACACCGTCATGACAATACTTGCGGCATCCGCAGCCGGAGCCATTGTACCGTTCTTCCTGCATAATGTCTTCGGGTACCGCACAAGAATGTTCATAGGTGACGGCGGTACATTGGTATTCGGAACCATGATGTCAATGTTTGTCATCAGTATCCTGAGCTCAAAATCGCCTTGCGCACCGTATGTGACAGACGGCATAGGGCTTGTACCTTTCGTACTTGCCGTATTTGCCATACCGGTATTCGACACTATACGAGTGATGACAATGAGAATTATCCACGGCAAATCACCGTTCAGCCCCGACAAGACACATCTGCACCACCTGTTCATTGACTTGGGATTCTCGCACACAGGAACTACACTTTCAATATTGTTCCTCAACGCGCTTGTAATAGTTGCATGGTTTATAGCATACAAGTCAGGAGCATCTATTGACCTGCAGTTCTACATTGTATTCGCTATGAGTTTCACGGCAACATTCATACTGCACAAGTGCGCAAGTGACCAGATCAGGAAGAATGGGAAGTGCCTTGCCGCATTACAGAAGATCGGAAGAATAATGCATTTCGAGAAGAAAGGCGTATGGCTGAAGGTCCAGAGAATAGTCGACAAATTCTGATCATTCCACAAAGCACCATTTACGACAAAAGACCGATGCCGGTCTTTTGTCGTAAACTTTAGTTGTATTCAAGCTTATAATTGACAGAAGAAACACCTATCAATTTATCGTAACGCGCTCCGAATTCCCTATAATACACATAAATAACATACTCATTTTCGGTATTATAGAAATCACCTTCAACCGGATACGTTACAACCTCGGCACCACCAGAGGGAACCCAGACATACATATAGTTATATAATCCCAGTTTAAGCAACTGCGTCGTGTGGTAGTAACCCCCTTCTTCATCATAGTCAAGCCTGTTGAGCGGTGTCAAAAGATTATTGCAAAGGTCACCCAACAGATAATAGTCGCCACCCTCACGATAAGGGACATCCAAAGCAAAGTGCACATAGGCATAATCAGCCTCGATTGGAGAACCGTAACCCTCATGGGTATTGACATAGAAACGTCCGTTCTCGTCAATATAATTGGAATGGGAGCGTCTTTGTCTGTCCATATACAGAAGCGCATGGTACTCGTCACCATACAATGCAATCTCTTCAACATTCATTCCCGCCGTACGGGGGTCGGTAAGTTCAAAGCGACGATATTCGTTACCCGCATTGAAGATTAGAGAACTGTTATGCACATATTCCAACGAAGTACCTGTCATATATGTAGGTTTGATACCCCTGACAGCATTGTCGCGGCGGCGATTCTGATAGACAACCGGGATTATTTCGGTAGCGGGAGACGGAATGCTGTAGCTGCCATAATTCAGCACAAACGAGAGCTGTTGCTGACCGTCATTCAGCGATACATCAGTATCGCCACTCACAGAAGCATCTATCGAGATACGCGGTTCGACGACAGAGAATCCATAGACAAGAACAGGTTCTTCGTCATCAGACTCTTCGTCATATATTTCTACCTTATAGTTTCCCGAAAGCAACAAGGAAACGTTCTCATTAGGAAGGGTAAAACTATAATGGGTGTAAAGCCTGGTGGTATTGACAGAATTCTCCCACTCCTCGATGGGCATGCCGTTGAAGCCCTCAAGATAATCAATCTCACTTATATCGGAGGGATTCCAGTCTGCATCGCAATGAGTTATGCGGTAAGTGAAACGACGATATATGTGCGACATCTCGTCAAAAGAGAAAAGAAGGACATCGTCACTACCCAGTTTCATTACAGGGAGTGCCCCCCACTCGCCATTCAGTTCCATCATAGGCGAACGCACATCAAGAGAATTCGTATGCATAAATTGTGCGCTGCCCGAAAAGACCAGCTGTGTAAAAAGTATCAATAGTATATTACGTAGCATACAGCGACTGCAAAAAGCAATTATTTTGTGGCTAAGATAAGCAATAAAAAAGAATATTGTAGTATATTTACAAAAATTATGCTTTGGATGATGAAGCGGATACCAGTAATCATATTGCTATTTATATTGCCGTTGCTCACAACGGCACAGGAGATAATATGCTCCACTAATGACAGCATAGCAATAGAACGGATTCTGCAGAGACACTCCCGCCATGAATACAACAGCACTGGTGAACTGACCCTCGCTGTCGCAGAGGAGTTCCTTGGCTGCAGATATGTGGCTGGCACGTTGGAGAATGGCTGTAACGAGCCGCTTTATATAAGTTGCTCAAAGCTCGACTGCACCACCTTCGTGGAACTTGTAACAGCAATAACATTGAGTATCAAGGAGCAAGATGCGAACTTTGCAGCCGTATGCAACAACCTTGAGAAAATACGCTACCGTGAAGGGAAAAGAGGAGGATATGCCAGCCGCCTGCACTACACCAGCTGGTGGATTGCCGACAATGAAGAAAGAGGCATTGTACATGAGGTTACAACAGCTTCAACACACAGACACTACACACTGGACCTTGATTTCATGAGCACTCACCCCGACAGCTATGCAGTTCTTAAGGACAACACTTCAATGCAGGCAAAGATATCCGAACTGGAAAAACCGTTCCGTGGCATCAAAGTACCATATATACCCAAAGAGTCGTTAAATGGGAACAAGGAGGAATTAAATATTAAAGACGGTGACATAATAGCTTTAGTAACAACCATCAAAGGCCTTGATGTGTCACACGTTGGCTTTGCATTCTGGAAAGAGGGGATGCTGCATCTCATGCACGCATCGAGCGCCACAGGTGAGGTAATCATGGACCCGGTCACTCTTTTGGATTACCAGAAAGGCAAGAGCAAACAGCGTGGTATAAGGGTTGTACGTCTAAGGTAACAATACAAAAAACAGACATATATGAGGATACTGCTTTTCTGCGAAAACAAATATGCCTTTGACATCCTGATGCCTATACAGGAAGAGGCATTGAAGGAGGGGAACAACGAAGTCCTGTGGTATGTTCACCACAAGAAAATTACTGAGTTTCCGTTTAAGGATGAGGCAAAGTGGTGCAACGACATACAGGAAGCTTACGACTTCTCGCCCGAGGCCATATTCTGCCCAGGCAACATTGTCCCATACTACCTGCCGGGAGTAAAGATACAGGTATTCCACGGATACGCAGGCGAGAAGAAGGGACACTGGGTCATCAGGCATTACTTTGACACATATTTCACACAGGGCCCGTTCTTTACCTCCAGATTCAAGGAACTGGCAAAGGAGTACGGCAATTTCGAGGTTCTTGAGACCGGATGGCCGCGTCAGGATTGGGTAAAGAAGCATCTGAATGACTTTGATGAAGAGAAAGCCAGGATCCTTAACAAGCACCAAAGAAGCAAGATTGTACTTTACGCGCCAACATTCTCACCATCACTCACGTCGTTACCTGTGATGAAAGAGGCCCTTGTGGAGCTTGTGGAGAAGAAAGATGTGGTAGTGATAATAAAACTGCACCCGCTGACTCGTCAGGAATGGGCCGACGAGTACCGCGAATTGGCAAAGAGCCATGAACATATAATCTGGACAGAAGACTTCTCCGTTGCAAAGTACCAACTTATGGCAGACGTAATGATAAGTGACACTTCATCAACAATATATGAATTCTTGCTCAAAGACAAGCCCGTTATAACATACCGTGCATCGGCAAAGAACATATACTGGAAAGACATAAACGAGGTATCGGAGTTGTGTAGTGCATACGAAGAGGTACAAGGCCGCGAATATGTAGAGTTGCGCAAATGGGTAATTGCCAACTATGACCCGTACAATGACGGACAGGTAGCCAAGCGCATGCTTGAGGGGGCACGCGATTATATCCGCCGACATGGCGTTCCGCAAAGGAGGAAAGTCAACCTGTGGCGAAAATACACGGGCATAAAGACTTTCGGATGCATAAGGAAGAGAAAATAACACTGTATAGCAAAATAAACAAGGTCCCGAGCGACGCTCGGGACCTTGTTTATTGTCATATTATCGAATTACTCCAATGCACCATTGTTAGCTGCATTGATCATAGCCTCGCTTGCATAGAGATAAACCTCTACGCGACGGTTCTCTGCACGGCCGGCAGATGTACCGTTATCTGCGACAGGCTCCTTAGAACCCTTACCGACAACACTCTTGATCTGTGTAGGAGCAACACCTGCTGAAAGAAGGTAGTTTGCAACAGAGTTTGCACGGTTAACAGAAAGAGGATCGTTGATCTGGTCAGAGCCTGTAGAATCGGTGTGACCGAATACTGCAACGTCAGCATCATTGAACTCGATTAGAATCTTCGCGAACTCGGCAAGGTCAGCCTTTGCATTGTTCTTGAGATCGTACTTGTTGGTATCGAACATAAGACCAGAGTTGAAAGTAACCTTAACGGCTGTAAGGTCATTGGCATCCTTGATTGTCTCAACCTTAGCATTCTCAAGCTCTGCAGCAGCTGCAGCAGCCTTATCCATTCTCTTGCCGATGATTACACCCGCACCTGTACCAACAGCAGTACCTACAGCGGCACCGATGGCAGTGTTACCTGCAAGCTTACCGATGAGAGCACCCAGAGCCGCACCACCTGCAGCACCGATTACACCACCCTTGGCTGTGTTGTTCCAACTTGCGCAACCAGACAATACCAGTGCAGAACAAAGCACTACACAAAGTGACTTGATAAAATTCAATTTCATAATACAAAATTTTAGATAAATAAATATTTTCTATGCTTACAGGGTACAAAGTTAATGAACGGAAGTAGATTTTACAAAGTTTTTTACAAAATACGCCTTAATCAAACTAAAAAAAAAGGAAAAGCACACATCCTAAATCATAAATAACAGCAATATGTGAATATATTTTATTATTTTTGCAAGAACAAAGATTCACCACGAACTAAAAGACGATAAATAATAGAAAGATAATATTGATATGGCAGAATTGAAAGACCTTACCAAACGTAGCGTGAGCTATTCACAGTGGTACAACGACCTTGTACTCAAAGCAGACCTGGCAGAGCAGTCACCTGTAAGAGGCTGTATGGTAATCAAGCCTTACGGCTACGCTATTTGGGAAAAGATGCAGAGAGTCCTTGACGACATGTTCAAGGAGACCGGACACGTGAACGCTTATTTCCCGTTGCTTATCCCCAAGTCATTCCTAAGCCGTGAGGCAGAACATGTAGAGGGTTTTGCAAAGGAGTGCGCAGTTGTGACACACTACCGTCTGAAGAATGCCGAGGACGGCAGTGGCGTTGTCGTTGACCCCGCGGCTAAACTCGAGGAGGAGATGATTATCCGCCCGACATCGGAGACCATCATATGGAGCTCATACAAGAACTGGATACAGTCGTACCGCGACCTGCCCATCAAGATAAACCAGTGGGCAAACGTAATGCGTTGGGAAATGCGCACACGTCTGTTCCTTCGTACAGCCGAGTTCCTTTGGCAGGAGGGCCACACAGCCCATGCCACACGCGAGGAGGCCGAAGAGGAGGCACGCACAATGCTTCACGTATACAATGACTTTGCCAACAACTACATGGCCCTGCCTGTAGTCATGGGTGTAAAGAGCGCCAACGAGCGCTTCGCCGGTGCGCTTGACACATACACAATAGAGGGTATGATGCAGGACGGAAAGGCTTTGCAGTGCGGAACATCACACTTCCTTGGCCAGAACTTCGCTAAGGCATTCAACGTGCAGTTTGTTGACAAGAACAACAACCTTGAGTACGTTTGGGCTACATCTTGGGGCGTTTCTACACGTCTTATGGGTGCTCTCATCATGACACACTCCGATGACAACGGTCTTGTATTGCCTCCGGCACTTGCACCTATCCAGGTTGTGATTGTCCCTATCTACAAGAATGAGGAGCAGCTCAACGCAATCAAGAGCAAGGTAGACCCTATGATGGCAGAGTTCAAGAAATTAGGCATTTCAGTGAAGTTCGACGATGCCGACAACAAACGTCCCGGATTCAAGTTCGCAGAGTACGAGCTCAAAGGAGTTCCTGTACGTCTTGTACTCGGTGCACGTGACATCGAGAACGGCACTATCGAGGTTATGCGCCGTGACACACTCACAAAGGAGACACGCCAACTCGAGGGCATCGTCGAGGGTGTAAAGCAACTGCTCGACGACATCCAGAGCAACCTCCACAGCAAGGCTCTTGCCATGCGCGAGGCCAGCACACGCAGCGTGGATACTTACGAGGAGTTCAAGATTGAGATTGAAAAGGGCGGCTTTATCCTTGCACACTGGGACGGTACACCCGAGACCGAGGAGCAGATAAAGAACGAGACAAAGGCCACCATACGCTGTATACCGTTGGGTTGGGACGAGACTCCGGGTACCTGTATGGTAACCGGCAAGCCATCGGCACGCCGTGTACTCTTCGCAAGAGCATATTGATACCATTACGGGATTTAAGTGAGTGCATCCGCCATGCGGAGTCACTCACTTGTTTTTATACAATAACAGAACTCATGCAATACGCAATTACAGCCATATTTCTGTGGGGTATAAGTTTCATTATATATGTAACCTGCAACAAAGGCCTCCCGCGCAACTGCATAAGACAGCAGTTCCGCCGATACCTGATAGCAAGCATAATATCCTCAATACCGGCCACAGTAACAGATACCGACATAAATCAGGCTGCAATAATGGCAGCGCTGCTGACCTCAGTCGCATGGATTGTCACATACCCCCTACTGTACCACCTCGGGAACAGGAAGACATTGACAGAGTATGACAACCAGATAGACCCCGCATTCGGAATATATCTTTACGGTCTGCTGTCGGGATTGCTCGTAACGGTACCTTATTCAGTATACGCTGTCGCCCTTATGGAGACAGCACTTATTGCAGTACCGGCGACGCTCTGGGGCTATTACTTCCTATCGGGAGAATGCGTCGACATCAATGACATGAAAACCCTGCAACAGACACACAAGAACGAGGTGATAGAGTTCTTCGTGTCATGGAAAGCCCGTTTTGCAGTTATAGGCATTGTGGCTCTTGTTGCACTGTTCGTTTCAATGAGTATTGCCACTGAATTTACAGCCGACAATAAGGAGTGGTGGCAAACTGCAACTGCAGCAACAGCTACACTATTCATTGCGGTATACGTGTGGAAACCCGGAAGAGGACTATTCCACAGAACAGGTATTGCAGTACTCTACCGTTCGGTAAAAGAGTATGTGGAGCAGAACAAGAGATACAAGAACAAGGCAGAAGAGCGCATCAAGAGCCTTGATGTAACACCATTGGCACCACCGTTCAAAAAACCGTCGACCATAATGCTTGTCCTTGGTGAGTCGGCCACACGCGACTATATGAGCGCATTCAGCAACACGAAGGAGGACACCACCCCATGGATGCGCACCATGCTCGAAGACAAGACACACTGCACAGCCTTCCCCAACGCATACAGTTGCCACGTGCGCACGGTACAGGTTCTTGAAAAGTCACTCACCGAATTCAACCAGTACGACGGTGGCGAGTTCTTCACATCATGCTCCATTGTAGACGTAGCACACAAGTTAGGGATGAAGGTGCACTGGTACAGCAACCAAGGCTATGTGGGAGATGTCGACACTCCTGTAACACTGGTCGCAAACACCTCGGACGTCGCAAAATGGACACTACAGGAGAAAGAGAACAAAAAAACACCTTATGACGAAGTGTTGCTCGATTATCTTGACGAGGTAGACCCCACAAAAGACAACTTCCTTGTGATTCACCTGAAGGGTAACCATTTCAATTTCATAAACCGCTACCCTGAGAACTGCCGCGTATGGGGAAAAGCCGAGGACTATGACAACGTGACTGAGTACAACAACTCGCTGCACTACACAGACGCGACAATCAAGAAGTTCTTTGAATACGCCAAAGAACGGCTTAATCTGCAGGCTATGGTGTATATGTCCGACCACGGCTGCACACCGACGAACTCACGCCGACGTGTACCCAGCGATTTTGTCAATTCACGCGTGCCCTTGATGACCTGGCTGAGCGACGAATACATCGCCACACACCCTGAAAGGGCAGCCGCCCTCAGGAACAACAGCGGCAAATACTGGACAAACGACCTCTTCTACGAGCTCATGTGCGGTATATTCGACATTGGGAGCAACCACTTCAAACCTGAGAACTCACTTGCATACGACGAGTACTGCCATACAAGGGAGAACCTTACAATAATGGAAGGAGAGATCAAGTTGACAGAAGACAAAGGTATAAACTGAGTGAATATATTTTTCAGCAGTAAAGTTTGACATGACAAAAGAACGACGTGGCTTTCCACGTCGTTCTTTTGTCATGTCAATACAATGAATTCTTATTGAACAACCGATGGAAGAAGCGGCGCACCTTGAAGATGTTGCGTCTTACCATATAATTGTACACATTGTGTAGGCTATGCATTGACTTGCAGGGTTTAACAGTAACCTTGCGACGTGGCAAGGAAGGGTCCATCCCGTCCATTATACGTGCAAGATAGTTGAACAGGTTATACTCATCGAGCACCTTATCCTTACACTCCTTGAGCAATGGTTTGGCCTTCTCGTATGCATCGTTCGCCAGCAATTCGTCAATAACCTTCACTGAACCTTCGAAGTCATTGATATCTATTGTACTGTATGAGCCCTCGGGGAAATATTCATTGATGTTCGTGCAACCGTAATATATCGGGTAGGACTCACAGATGAAACTGTCAGAGAGTTTCTCGGTCCAATAATATTTAGCCCTTGAGTTCTCTATTACAATATGGTATTTGTAAGGGTTTACTACATCACATTTGTCCTCAAAGCCATTGTAGCCTCGGCCGAAGATATCTATCTTGTCGCCGTAACGTTCCTTCAGACGCTCCACGAAACGTATCCTGTCGACGTGGCCCTTTGTAAAGGCCTTTGTTGAGCTGACAACTGAAATGAGTTTTGTTTTTCGGGGAGTGGGAGCAGCCTTGAGGTAGTCATAGTCCTTTATTGGGGATGGACGGCCTTTGGCATCGAAACGCACACCTGCAAACCAGAAGATTATGGCAGGAGTGAACTTGACATTCCTGTGTTTGAGATTCTCCTGACATGAGCACACAAGTCCGAACTGTTTGCAATAGTCACGCGGATAAGCAAGCACGGAATATGGTTCACTTGTGGTGAGGATAAGATTCTCTGGCGCGACATTGAAAGTAAGAGGTTTCTTGAATGACTTTCCTCTGACTATCACAAAATCAGGGTCTTCGATCTTCTCGTTGACATAGAACTGATATTTCCCGCAACTCGAGACACCCTTACGCCCCTTTGTCTGGGACAATATCCAGCGGCCGCTATCTTTTGCGCCGCTAATGAGTAAAACCTTATACATTTTTCTTTGCATTTTCTACCAACCTCTTGCGATCCTCGACACGCTTTGCCTCACGCCTTGCATAACCCTCCCTGGTACGTTTCCAACGCTTGTGGGTCCAGAGCCACAGTTCAGGAGTCTGGCGTATGTTGTCCGACAACATCCTGTAATATATGTTCGTTGCCTCGAACTCAGGCAACAGAGCCGCATCATCGGCATACGGAATTATACGCATCATATAGTGGCCTCGCTTCACACGCTCGAAGTGTGCATAGAAAAGAGCTGCATGGGTGCGGCGGGCAATCTTCTCGGTACCGGTAAAGACCGGTGTGTCACGGTGAAAGAAATCGAGCCAATGGTTTATGGACTCCCATGTAGGCACCTGGTCGGCAATAAATCCTATCACATATTTCTTATTATTCTTGCCTATTTCCATAATCCGTCGCAAGGTGTTTGCCATACTTATGGATTCTGTACCGTACTGCTCGCGCATCTTCTTCACCAACGCATCGAAGCGCCCGTTCTCAAGCGGATGGTATATTGCACCAACCACAGTATCGTCCCTTTTCAAATGCAATGTGATGGAAGTGACATACTCCCAATTGAAGAAGTGGCCCATATACAGCGCACATGACTGACCGCGGTCAAGCGCTGCCTGGAAATGCTCGAGTCCCTCGATTTTCATATACTCCTTCACCTTCTCCTCGCTCATCCCGTAGTACTTTATCATCTCCATGAAATAGTCGCACAAAGAACGGTAGAATTTCTTTTCTATCCTCTTGATTTCATCAAGTGACTTCTCGGGAAATGACTTCACAAGGTTATCACGCACCACTTTGCGGCGATAACGTGCAATATGATATATTGGATAATAAAGAAGTGTTGAAAGGAAATGCAGGAAAGGCATCGGCAGTCTGTTAAGCACAAACAGGATAGCTACGGTAATATAATACATCACAGTTTTCATAGTGACACTCTTTACAATAAAAGGTGATCCCGGTGGGATTCAAACCCACGACCTTCAGAACCGGAATCTGACGCTCTATTCAGCTAAGCTACGGGACCATCGTTTTTACGGTCGCTAAGATACAAAAAATTACCGACATACAATTGCCATAATGACAAAAAAGGAGGAACAGACCTGTTTTTCAGGACACAAGACAAAGTTATTGTCAAACCGACCGCCATTTACTTGCATATTGTATTTTATTATCATACATTTGCATAAATCTTGCAAACAAACCAAATAGAATACCATCAATTTTGCAAGACACATCAAAAATATCAACGACAAATTGTCAAAACCGAACATGAAACTATACAGACTTACATCGGAATACAAGCCCTTGCTTGACCTCAAGCAGACAGAGCTTGCCATAAAGCAGATTAAAGAGGTATTCCAGCTGAACCTGTCATCAACACTGCGTCTGAGACGCGTGACTGCACCGTTGTTCGTGCTTCAGGGCACTGGACTCAACGATGACCTCAACGGCTATGAGAATGCTGTGAGCTTCCCCATCCAGGACATGAACGGCGCAGTAGCCGAGGTTGTACACTCCCTTGCTAAGTGGAAACGCGTAACTCTTGCCGAGTACAGCATTGCCCAAGGCTTTGGTATATACACCGACATGAACGCCATACGCGCACACGAGGAGCTTGACAACCTGCACTCGCTCTACGTTGACCAGTGGGACTGGGAGCGCGTGATTTCCGGCAGTGAGCGTACAGTAAAGTTCCTCAAGCAGATTGTAAATGACATATACTCGGCGATACTGCACACAGAGTTCACCTTGAGCGAGAACTATCCCGAACTGCAGCCGTCATTGCCCGAGAAAGTAGAATTCATCCACAGCGAGGAGTTGCGCCGCCGCTACCCCACCCTCACTGCCAAAGAGCGCGAGGAGGCCTTCACAAAAGAGTATGGTGCAGTATTCATCATAGGTATCGGCGAGAAGCTCGGTGACGGTACTCCGCACGACAACCGAGCACCCGACTACGATGACTACAGCACCCTCAACGAGGACGGTTTCAATGGACTCAACGGAGACCTGCTGATATGGAGCGACCTGCTTGGCAAGGCTGTAGAGCTCTCATCAATGGGAATACGAGTTGACAAGGAGGCATTGCTACGCCAGCTCAAGCAATCGGGGAAGGAGGAGCGCAAGGGACTCTATTTCCACCGTCGTCTGCTTGCCGACGAACTGCCGTTGAGCATTGGAGGAGGTATCGGGCAGTCACGTCTATGTATGCTGCTGTTAAAGAAGGCTCATATAGGCGAAATCCAATCAAGCATCTGGCCCGAGGAGATGAGAGAACAGTGCAGACAGATGAATATTCCTATTATATAATAATATATAACAAACAATATGGATGTAAGGATAGACGCAAGCTGGAAAGAGGTTTTGCAGAAAGAGTTCGAAAAGGATTACTTTACAAGGCTCACATCCTTTGTAAGGGAGGAATATGCCGGGACAACACCTATATACCCGCCTGCAAAGCTCATCTTCAACGCCTTTGACCACTGTCCGTTCAACGAGGTAAAAGTCGTCATATTGGGACAAGATCCTTACCATGGTGTGGGGCAAGCAAACGGACTATGTTTCTCGGTAAACAAAGGAGTGGCTTTTCCACCGTCACTGATGAATATCTTCAAAGAGATACAGAGTGACCTTGGCACCCCCATTCCACAAGACGGAGACCTTACACGCTGGAGTGACCAGGGCGTATTGCTTCTCAATGCCACACTTACCGTACGCGCCTCACAGGCAGGTTCGCACCAGAAACGCGGTTGGGAGGAGTTCACTGATGCAGCCATACGCGAGCTTGCCGAGCGTAGAGAAAACATTGTCTTCATCCTCTGGGGCAGCTATGCCCAGAAGAAAGGCGCATTCATTGACCGCAACAGACACCTGGTACTCACATCCCCGCATCCATCACCGCTGTCTGCCTACCAGGGATTCTTCGGGAATCACCATTTCAGCAGGGCCAACAGATACCTTGCCGAGCATGGAAAGAAAGAGATCATATGGTAAAGAAACAACAGGGTTCGCTTCAACCGAAGCGAACCCTGTTGTTCAATATACCTGCATTATCCGAATCAATACCACCACTCGACATTACTGCTTCCGCTGCTGCGCTTATCCCATTTAAGGGCATCGGCAAGCATCTGTGAAGTAGCACGGAAACTGAAGTTGAATGAAGTGTAGGGACTCAGTACAATACCGCACGACATTTCGAAACAGTGAAGGTCACGGGAAATATTCATCGTTGTCGTTGTCAGTTTCTTGAACTGGAAATTATAGCCGGACGTAAAATTAATGCGCCAATTATCAGAGATACCGATATTACCCGATATGTTCATATTCTGTGTGAACTTGTATGGGTAGCGCATAGTCTTCACGTTTATCTTGGCAGCCGTATTCTCGGCCATCATTATACCATAAGATATCGTAAGATTCCACGGAAACTTGAATGGCATATATCCGTCGCTATCAACGGTTGCATCCTTCGCCTTCTTGGTCCTGGACTCCTTGAGTGAATTGCCTTTTGATACCTCTTCCTCTATTGTACCATCCTTGCTATCCTGATTTTCGGCCTCCTCATCCTCATCAGAGCTCTGGAACCACTGCTTTATCTTTGCAAAAGTCTTGTTATTGAATGTGTATGAAAGGTTTTGGCTCATACCCTGGAAACGTCCGAAACGCCCGTAGGACCACTCCGTCCTGTCCCCCACAATTACCTGTCCACGGTCATTGAACGCGTAGGCATATGTAGCCCATGTTGCATTGAAACTGAAAGTATAGTTCTTTGTCAGTTTAAGACGCAGACGTGTCGAGAGGTTACTCCACGGTTTTGTCTTTGCGGCGAGGTTGTATGACAACGACGCTCCAAGTTCATCAATGATGCTTATCTTCTTGAGCGAATCGTTCTTTGTGCGCCACTTCATCTCGACATTGTTGCTTACACTGAATGAGATGCTACCGGTCTTGCCACGCGACGGTATGCCGTAAAGGCTTCCCTGATAAGGAGAGTATTCAACCGTCCGCGCCTCGCCGTTCTCATCGGTATAGACATAGGTATCGTAGTAACCGTAATGCTCGGCGCCGAAATCCGGTGCATACGAGAACGATATCGAAGGCTTGAAGACATGGCGTACTGTATGTACACGGCTCTTCTTGAGAAAGCCTGCCGGCTGATAGAAACCATACAATGTGGTGTTAGCGGAAATCGAGAGGTTGTAGTTATACACCCTGTTGAAGCCATACACGGTATCTTTTGCGACACTGTTTGTAGCATAGTCCCACTCCTGGTTTATCTTCTTGAAATACCAACGCTCGGTATAATTGAAGCTTGGAGTAATATTAAGGAATCCGAACAACTGGAACGTCGCACTCACCGGTATATTGTGCTTGAAGCCGTTTCTCCAATCCTTGACAAGATTGGACTTGAACACCTTGTCTTCCTTGGTGCTGATACTGTTGCTCATCTGTCCGCTGTAAGAGAGCGAGATCTTCTCGTACCAACGCTCGTCACCTGCACGCTTCTTACGTTTGAAAGGATATTTCTTGGAGAGCGAAACGCTGAGGTTGGGAAGAGTAAGAGACAATGTGGAATCCTGCATATTCTGGGCAATGTTCATTGTCGTCGACAGGGTAAGTCCTATATTGGGGAATGTATGCGAGTAGCTCACACTTGAAGTCCTCATACTCTGTGAATTGAGTACAGGATTATAAAGGCTGCTCAGGTTCGACCGCTCGTAGCTTGCCGTAGCAAAGTTCACGCTTGCCGAGAAGTTGCTGTTGGGACGCACTTTCGGGTCCTGACGGTGACTCCACTGCAATCGGAAATTCTTGCCCACAGCATAGTCAGGCAGCCCCTTCTCACCGTTCTTTGTCACAAGATAGCTGAAATCGAAGTTTCCGGAGAACTTGTAACGCACAGCATAGGATGAAGCCGCACCAAGACCCCATGAACCTTTGGTAAAGATCTCACCTGTGAGACGCAAGTCCACCTTGTCGCTGATTGCAAAATAGTAACCACCGTCGCGGATGTAGAAGCCGCGCTCGGTCTCGTCACCGAAGGTCGGCATTATGATACCCGAAGAGTAACTGCTTGTAAAGGGGAAATAACCGAAAGGCAGTGCCAACGGCAAAGGCACATCTTCAACGACAAGATACAGCGGACCCGAAACGACATCCTTTTTGGGACGCACCTTGGCACGTGTAAGACGCACATAGAAGTGGGGATGCTCGGCATCACAGGTTGTGTATTTGCCGTCCTGCGAATAGAAGATGCCGGCCGAATCCTTCTTTGCCTTACCACCCATGATGAAGCCGTCGCCCTGCTGAGTGTATACATTATTGATGAAACCTTTCTTGGTCTTGAAATTATAGCTCATCTTGTCGCTCTCATAGGGAGTACCGCCATCCATGAAGATGGGCAGACCTACACTCATTCCCGTAGTGTCGATGCTACCGGTGGCATGCACCACGCTGCTGTCCATATTGAGCTTGATTACATCAGCCGTAAGCTCTATCTTGTCGTAACGTACCTTACCGGCTCCGTAAAGATAGGCATTTCCCGTGCGGGACCACACCATAGAGTCGGTACATTCATAGAAGACCGGGGCATCAATGGCATCCTTCTTGGGCTCATCCTTTGACAGGGAATCTGCCACAGCCACAGTGTCGACGGCAAGAGAATCCCGCACTATACTCCACCCTGCGTATGGTGCAGCATGCGCGACCATCCCTGACGGCAACAAAAGGGTCGCTACCGCCAGCAGGAATGCTATAGAAAGTATCTTGACTGAAACCGATCTCATTTGCAAACGCTTCTCAAAGCAAGCGGGAAACAGAAGCAGAAAAAGCGGAACCGGAAAAAGTTCCCTTTATTGCAACAAGCGTTTCCGCACTTTTCGGCAAAATTACGAAATAAAAAGGAGTATTCTTTATTTTTAAGATAAAAAAGCACTTCTAAAGGCCATATTTGTAGTAAACGGCAAGACTTACATAAAGAGTTTTTCCCATTTCCGCACCTTCTCAACAGATTCCTCGGATATCTTGCGCATGCTTTCTACGACCTGTTCAAAACTTCTGGGCTGAGTCAGGAACTTTGTCTTCGAAAAGAATTTGTCAGCAAAACAGATAAGTTGTTCCTCCAATGTCTCGGGCAGGAAATCCCGGAGCGGAAGATTCCAACCGTTCTGCACAATCACATCTTTTGTAAGGCCTGTACCTGTGTGGCGCTCACACACACGGGCATGACGCTCATAGCCGAGCGATCGCAGCAACTGCGCACCCAAATAGCCATGGCATAGATATTGTTCGGTACCATGGCAATAAATGCGTGGCGCATCAGTAAGGAATATTCCGATATCGTGTAACATGGCAGCCTCATACACGAACTGCTCGTCAAGTCCCAACTCGGGATGACGGCGCGCCAGTTCCAATGCAAAATCAGCCACTGCACGGGCATGCAACATGTAAATATTTTTCAACTCATTATCCTGCGGATAGTAGCGGTCAATTATCTCATTCACATCCATAGTAAAAGATTGTTTTTAAGCAAATCAATTACGAAGATAAACAAAATAGAGACAATTCACAAACCGTATACGGAATTGAGAAACAGCAGTTCGCCATTATTTTCCACCGATTTAACCATTATAAACATTATTATATAAAGTCTTTAAAAACTTTTGCATATATTTGCGGTAATTGAAACTATCGACAAAACTTGCCATTTACATGACAGAAAGAATTGCCGAAAAAGCCCTTTTATTGCCTCCTATAACACTTCAGGAGATGTCGGGTATAAAACTCATGAACAGGACGGACACAAAGTTTGTGGCCACTCTTGAACAGCTCGTCGCGTTCCTTTCGGCAGTCAAGGGCAAATATTTCATACAGGAAATTGACGGCAAGCGCATCGCAAGTTACCATACCACTTATTTTGATACTGACGACTACGAAATGTACCGCATGCACCATGCGGGACGCACTGTAAGGGAGAAAATCAGGGTACGTACGTATCTTGACAGCCTTGACACATTCCTCGAGGTAAAGAACAAGAACAACCACGGACGCACCAAGAAGAAGCGCATCACGGTGGACGGAGTGGATACACTGCATAACGAAAGGGAGAGTGTGGTCCCGTTCCTTAGCAAAGTCGCATGGTACAAATTGGAGCAGGTTTCACCTGTAATAGAAAACTGGTTCAACCGCATAACACTTGTCAATTTCGCCAAGACAGAACGACTGACAATTGACTTCAACCTGCGGTTCCACCACCTCAAGAGCGACGGATGCGACGCACTTAAAAGAGTTGCTGTGATAGAGCTGAAACGTGACGGAAATGTTCCATCCCCGGCACTTGACATCCTGCGCGAGACACGCATCAAGCGTTCCGGATTCAGCAAATACTGCATAGGCAGCGCACTCACACACAAAGGCCTAAAAAGGAACAATTTCAAGGAAAGACTCATAATGATAAACAAAATGGAAAACAAACAACAATAAAACAAACATGAAACTTGTAACTACACTACTATTATTCTGCATTACACTGTTTGCCCAGGCGCAAGACATACCTGTGACATCAGCAGTTTCCACAACAGCAGAGATTACTGCAAGCAATGCAGTCGCAACCATAGCCGGCTTTGAAACAGATGATGACGACTTTGACGGCAATGAGAAGATGGCCGTATCGGTAAGAGAGAAGCGCCAGAGTGATGAGTTCATTGATACCAAACATGTAACAGAACTGCTGATAGCTTTTTTCATCAATCTCATTGCAATAGCAATAATTGTACGCGGGCTCTATTACCCCAAATGCAAGCGCGGAGAGTTCTTCTTCACATACATACTTATTGCCATAAGCACCTTCATGCTCATATATGTGCTTGGTGACGTAAAGCTCAAGGCCGGAATCGCATTGGGACTTTTTGCAATCTTCAGCATCATACGTTACCGCACCGAGCAGGTTGCCATAAGGGAGATGACATACCTCTTCATCATCATTGCATTGAGCGCAATCAACGGACTGACAGTAAGCGAGCTGAGCCTTGGCGAGGTTATTATAATCAACCTCCTGTTCATCTTGTCCATCTGGATTTGCGAGAGCAAGATACTCATCAGCCATTACTCATACAAGGTGATAAAGTACGACAACGTAAACCTCATCACCCCCGACAAGCGTGCAGAACTCATTGCTGACCTTGAGAAGCGTACCGGCCTCAAGATCGAGAAGGTGGAAGTCGGTAGCATCGATTTTCTCAAGGACGCGGCTATCGTGAAGATGTATTACAAGAGCAATACCTCAAACAATTCAGTAGACACAACTTTAAAAACACCCGTAGATGAATACAAACTCAAAGACTAAGAAAAGACTTATCAAGTACATGCTGCTGGCAGTGCTTGCCATCGCTCCATTATGCACTACAAACGCACAGAACGATGATGACGAATTCGGTGTGTGGACAACCCTGGAGGCGTCAAAGAAAATCAACAAGAAGCTCAAGCTCGATTTTGAGGCAGAGTTGCGCACTATCGAAGGCCTTGACGACATCGACCGCGTATCGGTTGGTGCCGGAGCAAGTTACAAACTCGCGAAATGGCTCAAGGCCGGTGCCGGATATATCTTCATATACAGCCACAGCCTTGACAGCAAGAATATAAAGGAGGCTTTTGACGAGAACAGATATGACTACAACCTCGACCATGACTACTGGACCGAGCGTCACCGTTTCCACGTGTCGCTGACAGGAGAGTACAAGGTGGGACGCGTCGAGTTCTCGTTGCGCGAGCGCGTACAGTATACCCGCACCAACTCGGCTACGACCGACGAGACAAAGTACCGTTGGGAACAGCGTGTCGACGAGTACGGCAATGACCTTGAGCCGACACTCTCACAGGAGACAGAACCCGAGTTCAAGAAGGCCAAGGAAAACACCACACTGCGTTCACGCCTGACAGCAAAATGGGATATCCGCAACTGCAAGATTACCCCGTTCGCATCGGTGGAACTGTATACACGCCTCGACGAGTGGAAAGGATGCGACAAACTGCGCTACCGAGCCGGAGCGAGCTACAAAATCAACAAGGACAACGAGATTTCCCTGTTCTACCTGTACCAGGACGCCAATGACGATGATGAGCCCAAGGGACATGCAGTCGGGATCGGATATTCAATTGACCTGTAACAAAGACTTTGACAAATGAAAAAGATTCTTACAATACTACTGATGCTTGCCGCATTGCCGGCAACCGCACAGCAGATGCTTGTCGACAAGAACATCGGAGAGAATGAGATTGTCGACCTTGAGAACCTCAAGCAGATAACATTCAACGGCGTCAATGTCAACATTGAGCAGACCGACGGTGCCACAAGCAGCAATTCAATGTCGGCCATCAACCAGATAACATTCGGTGACTACACAGACATAGGCGACATAAAGGAGAGCAGTGAAGAGCTTATCACTTACATATCGAGTGACGAGATTGCCGTCAACTGCGGAGCGGGCTCAACCGTAACGATTTACAGTCTTGTTGGCACACAAGTGCTGAATGTACGTTTGGGCTCCGACTATGGCCGGATAAGTATCGCAGGCCTCCCCAAAGGAGTATACATTGTAAAAGCGCAGGAGAGAACCGCTAAAATTGTAAGACGATGAGAAAGACATTATTTGCGACATGCCTGCTCATTGCCACAGCAACACAGGCACAGGTGCTCTATGTAAACAACAGCAACGGCACATACCAGGCCTTTGACACAAAGACAACAGAGAGCATCACCTTTAACGAGGAACAGAAACTGGTAAGCATAGAGCTGGGTAGCGACGACGGCATACTCAAAAGCCGCTTCAACACCACAAAGGTCACCAACATTGCCCCATCGACAGCCAATGCCACAGAACTCACATACGACCTCGACCCTACTGTCGTTTTTGACAAGAACGATGAGACAGGCTACAACGAGGTCGTGGAAACGATAATAACAGATGAGACTGTAGACGAATCGGGAGACTTTGTTGAGAATTTCTCTACAACACGCGTCATAACAATCACTTTCAGCGAGACGGGAGTAAAGACCTCTGCCTTGCCCGATGACATTACTGCCACCATTGATGGCGGACACATTGTCATAAACTCCGAGCGCAGCAAGGTGGCTTACCGCGTGACAGGCACATGCAGCAACGGCTCATTGAAGATATACAGCCTCAAGAAGTTCCAGATTATGTTGCATAACCTGAACCTTACCAACCCCGCAGGCCCTGCTATCAACGTGCAGAGCGGCAAGACCGTATACCTGACACTATTGACTGGCACAGAAAACACACTGTGCGACGGAGCCACATACAGTGCGCCGGCCATTGCCGCCGACGGCACCGAGGAGGACCAGAAGGGCACACTCTTCAGCGAGGGGCAGATAATCATCAACGGCATTGGCACACTGAACGTCACAAGCCTCGGCGGCCATGCAATATGCAGCGACGACTACATCAGGGTGCGTAGCGGCAATATAAACATTGTAAAGGCGGCAAAGGACGGGTTCCGCACAAAGGACAAGTTCATTGTCGGACGCACAGCCGCAGCGGCCCCCACAATAAACATCAACGCCACCAACAACGGCATCGACTGCAGCGAGGGCACACTCACCATCGAGGCCGGCAAACTGGAGATAACATCCGGCAGCGAGGCCATAAAGGTAGAATATGAGGAAGTACTCCCCGACCCGCTCGTTATCCCCGATGCCATTATAAAGGGCGGTTTCGTAAAGATACACACAACCGGCGAGAAGAGTTCGGCCATCAAGGTCACACGTAACTACACACAGAGCGGCGGTATCATACAGGCTACCGTTGACGGCAATGGTTCAAAAATAATCAACTGCGACGGAAATGCAACATTCAGCAGCGGCAAGGTGACAGCATTCGCAAACGGCACGGTAGCTACCGACACCACAAGCGCTGGCGGCATCAAGTGCAACGGCAATCTTGAGATAACGGGCGGAACAATAGCGATAGAGTGCAACGGCAAGGGCTCAAAAGGCATCAACTGCAACAGCGACGTAACGGTTACAGGTGGTGAACTCACCCTTACAGCCACAACCGACAACTACACCGACATTGCCGACGACAAGAAAAGCCGTGCGATAACAGCAACAGGCAACGTCACCGTAAGCGGTGGCAAAGTTGTGGCAAGTGCATACGACAATGCCATCCATGCCACAGCAATCACCGTCAACGACGGTATTGTAAATGCATACAGCAAGAGTAGCGGTGCATTAGGTGTGGACGCAGTTCAGAACGGCGGTTGGCTACTGACAAAGGATGCGGAATGAACAACCGGTGCAAATACAAATAGAGAGGGCTGCAACAAAACAGCTCTCTCCATTTTTTAACGCTATCATTCATTTCGGCTCACCGGCAAAGTCTGGGGGCTAAGCAAAAAGTTGAGTGATTTAGGGAAAGAGAGTAACAAAGCGAAAATACTATTGCAATGAAATGTCGTAAGGCATGAAA
>CALCYA010000086.1 GCA_937906165.1 uncultured Bacteroidales bacterium
TGTTACTCTCTTTTCCTAAATCACTCAACTTTTTGCTTAGCCCCCCAGACTTTGCAGGTGAGCCGCTAAAAGGGCAAAAAGCCCCAAAAAAGAAAAAGCAATGGAAGGCATTGCTGTCGTTCTTTCCCTTTTGGCCCTTGTAGCCCTTGCCGCCCTTTTAGGCCTTAGATGAAAAATCCTTAAAAAGTACTTATGTCCATAATTTTCATTTGATAATTGCATTATAATTTCAATTTAATTAGTACATTTGTTTTGCGCAGACATATTGCAGGCGGAATAAAAATGGCAATTTGCAAACAACTTTCAGTTGCCGGCATAAATATGCTTGATAAAAGAGATTTTTAAGATAATTTTATTCATCAACTAACCAAAATTCTGTAATTATGAAGAAATGTTACTTCGCAGTTTTGGCACTGGTGCTCTCTATTTTTGCAGCTCCTGTGCAGGCACAGACAGACGAAATCTACGATTTCTCTGGCTTTGACACAAAGGCGATGCTTGACTTGTTCTACAAGGTACATCAGGATGGCCGTTACTACCCCACTTTGGAGGAGTTCGAGGCTATCGGTATCCAGCAGTCAGACATTGCATTCGTACGTTCACACGTTCGCCGCGCCGAGATTATGGACCGCAGCAACCGTCTCGTTGAACAGACTTACGTAAACCGTAATCTCTGGACAAACTTCCCGATGGACGTGGGTTCCGGCGGTTCTGCAGGTTATCCGAGCGACAAGTTCGCTGCCGACGTATTCTCAATGTGGCAGTACGTAAACCTCTTCGGTTCTTGGAACCACTCATTCTTCCAGGCTCCCGGTGCATGGGTTGATGCAGCACACCGCAACGGTTCGGACATTTTCAGCGGTATCGCATTCTTTGAGAGCTGGACCGGTGACGGTGACGCTACTTACAGCGCGATGATTACACAGAAGGATGCTGATGGCAACTTCATCTATGTGAAGCCCCTTATCCACTGTCTCATGTACTTTGGTGCCGATGGTATCAACTACAACTGGGAGGACAACAGCTACACAAACACCGACATCGTGAATTTCCACAAGCAGCTTTGGAAGTATGCTGCCGAGGTGGGCTACGACAACTACCACAGTGGTATCTACACTTCACAGAGCAGTTTCGGTGCACATAATGCAGATGCTCTCTTCGGTACAACAGCTACCGGCAAGACACACGACACAATGCTCAACTATGCTAATGGTGACTTCTCTTGGTCTATTGCCTCTACAGTAACAGCAGCGGAGCAAGTCATGGGTACAGCAGACGGTGTATATGCCGGTGTATGGATTGTAGGAATGGACCGCCGTTGGACAACACTTGACCAGGATGCACAGAGCCACAAGGCAGGTGTTTGCCTTTGGGGTGAGCATGGCCAGAGCCGTTTCATGAGCTACAATTCAGGTGATGACGCTTACGACACTCAGGGTAACTATCAGAGACTGCTTGAGCGCGGTTTCTCAGGCGGTAACCGCAACCCGGCTAACCGTCCTGCTGTAAGCAATTCAGGCAACAACTGGGAGAAGGGTGCTGATGGCAAGCTTCCTCTTTCAACTTTCGCAGGTATGGCTGAGTGGATTCCAGAGCGTTCAGCTATCCAGGGCGACCTCCACTTCCGCACACACTTTACATTGGGAAACGGCGACCGTTACTACTACAAGGGCAAGATGTCACACACAAGCAGCTGGTACAACATGAGTGCACAGGACATCGTTCCTACATACCGTTGGTTGCGCTACAAGGCCGGTACAACAGAGGTCAGCACAGACATCGAGGTTAACTACACACATCTTGACGCTTACACAGGCGGTTCATGTATAGAGCTTACCGGTGCTTCTACAGCAGCGGGTACAGATATCGTACTCTACAAGACTGCCCTGAAAGCCGGCAACGGTGCATACGCAAAGGTTGCTGTAAAGACAATCAAGGATGTCAAGGCTACAGACCTTTACCTTATTGTAAAGAAGCAGGGCAACGACGCTTGGTTGGAGTATCCTTACGGTGAGGTTGCAGGCAACACATGGGAAGAGAAGAAGTTCGACCTCGCAGGTGTTGCTGCCGGTGACGTTATCGAGCAAATCGGACTCCGCGTCAAGGGTGACAACAACGACTATCAGCTTTACGTTGGTAAGCTCGAGCTCAACGACGAGAGAACTGTAACTCCTGCAGCAGTAAAGGACGTTGTTGCAGAGGTTAGACAGGAGACAAAGACTTCTATGACAGTCAAGCTCCACTGGGGTGTTGATGCAGAGGCAAAGACACGCGCTAACTGGGATCTCGTTTACAATGACGAGGCTAACATCGACCACTTTGAGATTCTTTACAAGGTTGGTGAAGAGGGTAAGGTTGCTCTTGTAGGTACAACATCACAGTGGGCAGCACTTGTTCCGAACATCAACTTCCAGAGCGTAAACGATGTTCCATTCGTTGGTGTACGCGCCGTTTCTACCGACCTCAAGAGCTATTCAGAGATTGCATGGGTAGAGGTTACACGTGCTCCACAGGCAAACCTTCCTGAGAAACAGGAGGAGGACACATATGGTGTCAGCGCTATGGACCCAGCTTGCGAGGGCGCAGCAATTGCACGCGAGCAGCGTTATGTAGAGTGGGTTAAGACAACTGGTGCTGTCGAGAACCTCGACTATTCTGCTGACGGTCCTGTTGCAGACGGTTCACAGTATGCCGATGTACGCGACCAGGTTCTCGTTGTAGAGCAGGGACAGGAGATTACAATGACTATCAAGTGTGCTGACTTCGGTGACGGTTTGAAGTACTGCTTCGCCGGTGGTTGGATGGACCTCAACGGCAGCAAGAACTTTGACGATCCTCTGCCAATGCCAGGCACACTCGGTTCTGACGGTGAGGAGACTTCTGTTACCGGCGAGCGCCTCTTCAAGGCAGGAAAGATCCGCGCAGCAACCCCAGAGTTCCAGACAACAGGTCTCACATTCACATTCACAGTTCCTGAGGATGCAACTCCAGGCGACAGCCGTCTGCGTATCGTATTCTCTGACGCATGGTTC
Source organism: uncultured Bacteroidales bacterium (assembly GCA_937906165.1). GTDB lineage: Bacteria > Bacteroidota > Bacteroidia > Bacteroidales > Bacteroidaceae > HGM04593. The sequence goes on from CALCYA010000086.1 coordinate 3,033, forward strand.
GCAGGTATGTTCCTTCCTACAGGTCTCCATGCAAAGGGCTTCTCAATGGACTTCGGTGCCAAGATCGTAGGTAACAACCCAGGCCGTGCAGCTGTTGACACACGCGACCAGGGTGCAGCAGACGAGCCGGAGAACCTTGATATCGAGACTTCTGTCGAGGAGGTTATCGGTGAGGTCTCTTCAGCCGAGGGCGTTGATGGTGCAATCGTTATCAAGAACGCAGAGAAGGCTTGGATCTACACTGTTGACGGTAAGTTGGTAGAGTTCGTAAAGAACCCTGCACAGGTTGCAGCTGCTGAGGGTGTATACCTCGTTAAGATGCAGAACGGCAACATCATCCGTTCAGCAAAGGTTATCGTAAAGTAAGACTTTATAATTAACCCTATATTCAGATTGAGGGTGAGCTGATGGCTCACCCTCTTTTATAATTCATACAACCCCCACCCTTTTGTATATTGCCCCCATTTTTGGGCTCACCGGCAAAGTCTGGGGGCTAAGCAAAAAGTTGAGTGATTTAGGAAAAG
>CALCYA010000087.1 GCA_937906165.1 uncultured Bacteroidales bacterium
GTTTGATATAACAATTAGTACTGTAATTTAGCGTGTTTGTCATCTCGAGCGAGCGGAGCGACGAGAGATCTCTACTTCCTGCAGTCATCGGGATGACAGTATCCCCTGTTTACCTCTCGCGGTTGGTAAACCGATCGTTTAGTCCTCCTCTGTTTAACCCCTCAGTCACTTTGTGACAGCATAGTCCTCCTCTGTTTAACCCCTCAGTCACTTTGTGACAGCTCCCCTTGAAAAGTGGAGCAGCCCGGTGGCACAAGCGAAGCGCAGTGCCGGAGGAGTCCGTCATTAAACACTACACAATATACGCCACACCCTTAACCTCTAACCCAGACATCATCTCGTCTGTGGTGTAAAGCTCTTCGAGGAGCCTCCCGACGCTGTTCCGCCAACCGTAAAAGCACCGTCGAAATAGCTTTCTGTTGCACCGGTGACAGATGTCACGCCGTACATCAACGTATGCGACGATGCAGTAAACTGCGGTGAGGTGAGCAGCACCGATGCGCCGTTTACGCTGTTAGGGCATCTATAAGAGAAGAGCACGCTGCCCGAACTGTCCTTGACAGTAAGATATTTGCCCTGGGAGACAGTCACAGAAGAGACCGATGCATAGGGCTGCGATGATGAGGTAACAGAACTGTTGGCACTACCCGTTCCTATTATTATTCCGCCGTTCACGACAAACCGGTTGTTATCGCAGTCGAAGCCCTCCTCGGGCGCATTTGTTCCCGAAGCCAGGACTACACCGCCATTGACCGTTATCGTACCGTTAGAATCTATTCCGTCATTGTTCGACGCGTGGCTGTAGGTATACCCACCATTGAACACCAGTGCCGTGGCAGCATTTATGCCGTCGTCGTAAGTGTTACACTCTATCTTACCTCCGTTGATGGTGAGTGTCGCCTTGCTCTCGAGGCCCTCGCCACCGTCGTATGCTGTCTGTGCGTATATGTTTCCGCTGTTCACGACAACATCGGCCGAGCCCTTGATGGCCTTTGGGGCAGCATTGAAGCCCTCCTGCATGCCACCTCCCCAGCCGCCTCCGCTGCCCGAAGAGGCACCGAGCGAAGCACCTTGGGTTATCGCTGTGACGGTGAGACCGTCGTCATCTGCTCCCTCCTTGCCGATGGTAAGCAATCCGTCGGCAACGATACACTTGCTGCCGTTTCCTTTTGCGAGGCAATTCAATGTTCCACCCAACAGATTCACGGCGACATCACCTTTCAGACATTTTGTAGAGTAGTAGTCGGTGCCCGTGGCAGCAGTGTAGGACGAGCCCGCACCCGAGATTGTAATATTAACCTCACCTGCATTCATGGTGAACTCACCGTCTACAGATATTCCCATTCCACCCTGCCCCGTTGCAGTGATGTCGATGTTTCCGCCATCGATGGTGAACGTGCTGTCACACTTTATGGCCGTACAGTATGAAGGGTCGTATGCAACCACCTTCGCCACGCCAGACGTGTTGATTGTGAGATGTCCGCCATTGATGAGCGCCGCACCATCGACCTTGATACCCTTTGACTGGCTGCCGCTGACGGTTATCGTGTGCGTGCCGCCCGAGAGGATGAACCTGCGGTCACACTTCACGGCTGCAGCAGCATAGGAGTCCTCCGATGCCGAGCCCGATGAGGCCGAGCTGCCCTCGTAGCTGCCTGTCACGTCAGTAATCGAGTATGTACGGACTGTACCCGATGTGGTATAAGAAGATGCTATCTGCAGGAATTTTTCGCCGCTGACGCCTGTAAACTCCACACTGCGGATAGTATATGTGCTCCTGCCGCTCCTGTAATCGTTGCTCTTGAAGTAGTATGTACCCGTGGTCTCAGCCCCGAAGTCATAATAATAGAATGTGGCGCCGTTGACAACGACGCTGTTCGTCAGGGTTGCCACGAGAGTACCGCTGCTGTCATAGAGATATACACTGCTCCACGCCGATGACTGCCCCGGACGGTTGCTTGCCGAAGCAGGCAATGTCACATAAACAACGTGATTGACAATTTCCTCAGCGCTGCCGTCATCACCGCCCTCGGCCATAGGGTCATAGATGCCGCTCTCACCGCTGCACTCAATCGTTGTTGTACCGGCGATGATGTTCACGTCGCCGTCGGCCGATATTCCGCGGCCGGCAAGACCGGTTGCTTCAAGGATGACCGTTCCGCCGGTAATGCTCAATGTGGAGTCACACTTTATGCAGGTAGCATACGACGGGTCGCCGTTGAGCAGTATCGTGTTACCCGTTGCCGATATATCTACAGTTCCGCCTGCGATGACTGTTGTTCCCGTGCTCTTGATACCCTTTGAGGCATCGCCTGACACCGTCACCTTTACCTCGGCACCGTCAATGAGGATATCCGTAGCCGACTTTATTCCCTTTACATCGTCGCTTGCCGCCCTGACAGACACACTGCCGCCCAAGAGTCTTATCATGCCGTCACAATCAATGCCGTCGCTCTTTGCCGTGAGGTCGAGCATACCGCCTGTCACAATTACCGAGTCATTCACATGCAGAGCATCGCTCACAGCCCTCGGGACCTTTATCGTTCCGCCACGTACCTCGACATAATCGTCGCTGCAGATGGCATGCTTGTGGTTACCATTGATGACAAGCTCGCCGCTGCCACCCTCAAAGATAAGCTGACCTTCACTGAAGAGGGCACCCTTCTCATCCTCGCCGTCAGGCGTTGAATAGGAAGCGGCATCGGACAGGGTATTTACCGTACCGTCGGCGATGAACAGCCTGCCACGCTTGCCACACTGGCTGTTTATGGCAGCACCTGTGCCGTTCGTCAGAGTAATGCCATTGAGGTATATATTGTATTTCTTTTCGCCATAAAGCTTGAAACAGCCGTCATCACTGCTGCCCTGCAGGGTATAATCAATCTCCTTTGATGTCGCAGACACGACGGTCACCTTTGCACCCGTAATCTCAACCGCCACACTGTCAAAGGCAAAAGGATTCTCCACCACCGCCTTTTCGCCCTGATAGCAGATGTTGACCGCCGAGGGCAACGTGCCGTACTTTACGCTATCTATTGCAGAGAGCTGCAGCAGCTCACTCCTGCCAAGGAGAGCCACAATGACCTCGTCGGCTTCCTCGTTGAATGATATACTGTCTATGCGCTCCTGCGCCACACATTTCACCTCACCGCTGTTCATGAAGAACTTTATATCCTTGTCGGCATATACCGCTGCAACCGACAGGAGAGAAATCATAAAAGCAAATACTCTTTTCATCGGTTCACAATTTTATATATACAACCATCGATATTCAACAGATAGACACCTTTCGGAAAGGCCGAGAGCTGCACAGCGAGGTTCCCTCTGCACTGTCCGTCGAAGACAACCTTTCCTTCCACCGTAGTAAGCGACACCTCGGCCGAAGAAGCCGTCACATTGAGGACACCGCCACTGAACGAGAAGTCAGCGGCAACGACAGAATCTACCGCTGTGTCGGGCTGTGGCTCATAATAGTCAAAGAGCATGCATCCTACGGCATCCGAGGCCCACTCCACCGAAGAGCCGTCAACAAGGTTGAAAACCACCGTTCCACCGTTGAATTTTATACTTTTTATACTCTTTACCGGATAATCCGTTTCACCGCCCGACGTCTTCACAACAATCTTCTTGTCGGGGAGCGAAGCTGCCGACAGGTCCACTGCGAACAGTGCAACGAGCAATAAGGAGAAAATCTTTCTCATAGTCAGAATTATAAAAAACCAATGTAAAAGTATAAAATACAAGCGTTTACAAATGTTAACGCCTGTTAAAACAAAAAGAGAAAATAATGAACTCCCCCTTTTTTTGCACAAATGAGCAGAAAGTGAAAATGAATGATTTATGAGAATTCCATTATTGAATACTTCAAAAGTCTTCTACTTCTTTGAACTCCACATGCGGGAACCATTTTTTTGCCTTTCTGCGTTCCTTTAGAGGGATATCACCTCTTAACACAAGACGGTCTATACGTATCTCACTCAACCATTCGGGAAGGAATGCCTTACCGTTAAAACTTACATCCAACTTATAAATGTGACCGAGTTCCTTGAGTACCGGCGGGATGCTGTCAACAGCAATCCTTATACCATAGAAGCTGTCAGGTGTATTGGCTTTGGCAAATATGCTCTTTTCAATGGCTGCACTGTCGAATGTCCTTGCCAACCACCCTGTCACAGGCTTGATGGCAAAATTCTCCTCGTTCTGCTCCAGACCAAAGATACCTGCCCAAACCTCGACATCAGGGCCGGCTTCGGAACTTAAACCATTGTTGTACACTGTACGGATTCTCACTTTTGATATCTCACCCGGCAATTTATCCGTATCAGTTATTTTACCTCCATTCATACGTTTGCCGTCACGGTCATATGGATAGAGGTCTGTTATCCAACCATCTATCACACGGGGATCGCCACATTTCCCCGGCTTTGTTATATGGACCATCTCCTTCCAGAATGCTATATCGGCATTACCTTTGGAAGCAGCAATGAACTCATCAAGAATAGGTACAAGCCTGTCTGTCCACCAGCCAAGGTCATATCTTTCAAGTGCAAGGGTCTTTTCCTTGACTCTTTCCCAATCCTCTACAGTGCCTTCAAGTGTTATGGACGGTATTCCACATACTAAATATATGACAATAAAATCATAGTATGATTCGACAGTCTCCATAATAGTCGCTTGTGACACGAGCCTGTCCACTTTGGTAGATGTAGAGAAGTCACAAAGCAGAGTCCCGGCAAGATTATCTTTAACATCCTGCGACAACCCTGAATAGAACGATTCAAAGACATTATACCAGTCTGTCATTTCCGGTTCACCCACTACCTCGATTTCCAGCTCTTTTCTGTCATCAAAATCCACTATCTGATTACGGAAATGCCTGCTGTTACTGTTGATATGGTTGGCAAAGCCCTGACTGATAAGGACCCAGATTACATCGGGTGACAACACCACCGGTCTGTGGTTGGCATAAGCCTCACACAAGCCAAAGAAAAACGGATTGTATCCGTACTCGCCGACGATTTGCCTGTCGCCAAAGCTGTTGGCAATGATTTTGCTTTGGGAAGCAATCTCGTCAACAGTATTTACGTCCGATTTATAGTCTTTCCGGAGCAGGTACTTGTAGATATCATCCACGGTTCTTGTCTTCAACAACCCGGCCGGAGCATCCAGTTCCTCTAATGTAAAAGAAACCTTGTTGTCGGAAGGCCTTGCCGGATTGTTTGTTATACCTGTTTCATTTCTGAACCATTCAAGTGGCTTGTAATCAAACATCTCGTATTTCTTGATACCTCTTTTTACCCAATCGTTATATGATTCTTTAAAGAAAAGTAGCCCCATATTATTTATTCCTGTCATAATACCCCAGGGCTCACCATCTTTTTCCATTATGTACACTTCTACTGCACAATAAGAATCATGGGCATATTTTTCTTTTGTCTTATCGTAACGGAAGGTAACTGTATAATATTCATCCCCATTATGTTCTGTATATTTCCTATCTTCAAATATTGAAGTTCCAGACACTACTGGTTCGCGACATACCTTTAAATAACCAGGCGCAAAATTCATAACAACCTCTTTAGCCTTTGTTATAAGATACGTATTCCTGTCAGGCTCATACATTTTACTCAGATTGCAGACATTGGACTGCGCTGTAATCTGTAAACTGCACAAAAGTGCAACAATCAACGATAAAGTTCTCATAAATAATAAGGTAAAATTTATTTTAGAAGCTGTTTATATTTATATGACGCTTGAAATAGGGATACATTACAAAGAAAGTTATTTTTTTTGAAAAACTGCTTAAAAATAAACCTTCATGGTGTGGCATAATGACAACCAGGCCATTTAACAATACACATCACTCGTTCGTTAAGCCCCTTGAATGACTTCATAATCCTAATAGCTCTCTTGTACTTTGTCTTTGTTTTTCTTTTTTCTTGCCCTCAACTCATCTAAATGTTTACGCTCCTTAATAACAAAATCCCTAACATCATCTAATGTATATACATGCCAACGGGCAAATTCTCCAAGAGAGGGCCCTGCTTTTTTAAGATGTGACATTTTCATGTCGTAATTTTGCTTTGCATCAATGGAATCCTGCTTGTTGCGGGCCATACCAAGTTCAACCTCATATATCCTCCGATACCCTTCTTCCCAAGTGATATCCTCATATTCCTCAAGGAACCATCTGCCGGGAATATTCTTATATCGTATATAGTAAGATTTAAAATTGATTTTCTCAATGTTCTCGATATTACCGAACGTCTCTTTTCTTTGCCGAGCAATTTCCTTGATAGAACGTTCATAATCAGGCCCCCACAATGCGATTGAGTCCATTAGGTCCGCACTGGAAAAGCCCTCTACCCAGCGATTGTACATTGCAGTCACTACAACCGAATCGGCCGCATCGGCACACACTTGATACGAGTAGTCTCTATTCCTTTTTATAAGTTCTCTGACGGTAATCCTTTCAAAACCTTCATTTGAATTCATTAAAATTGAATCACCAGATTCCGAACCATCTTTTTCCATAATGTGTACTCGTGCTGCATAATCCCACTCGAGAGTTTCTTTTGTCTTGTCATAACGGAAGGTTACAGTATCATACTTCTCTCCATTAAATTCTGTATATTTCCGTTCTTCCAATGTCTCAATCCCGGAAATTTCAGGTTCACGATATTCTCTATAATAGTCTGGTCCAAAATTAAGAACAACCTCTTTTGCCATTGTTATAAGATACGTATTCCTGTCAGGCTCATACATTTTACTCAGATTGCAGACATTGGACTGCGCTGTAATCTGTAAACTGCACAAAAGTGCGACAACCAAAGATAAAGTTCTCATAAATAATAGTTATAATTTATTTTAGAAGCTGTTTAAATTTATGTCCTTATAATAAACTTTTGGAGATATATTTATAAGGCAATAATATAGGAGTTGTCCATTGACACAAATATCCACAGCGATGGTGTCATCCCGACAGAGCGCAGCGACGAGGGATCTCAAAAATATCGCGA
>CALCYA010000088.1 GCA_937906165.1 uncultured Bacteroidales bacterium
ACCTCGTTTGTAAACTCAGGGTACTCCTTGTCAATGGCACCCAGCAGCTCTTTCCGCTCATCATCGTTAAGGTGGTTTTTGCCTTTAGCGGCCTTCTTCACCTTCTCTATTATGTCTTTGGCATTGCCGGCTATTTTATTCATCAAAGTAAGCTTTGTCAGTTCACGCATCTACTGATAGTACACTTTAATGACACTATCGGTAGTTGCAGCGAGTTTCAAATACTTATATTGTGTGCTAACACATCGCAATCCTTAATTACTAAAAATTACAGTTAAATAATCATAACAAGCAACAGCAATGCTATTGTATTGTTTGATAATTCTGTTTGTTTAGTTTTCTTTGTATAAAAGCCACTTGCGCAATGAAAAACATCCCATTTGTTAAATGGTTATTCGTCATTCTGTCACTTGTTGTCGGAGCGGTGTCCGGCGCAATGGCGCAGCGTTACACCCCCACCGACAGCGCTGCGTTGCGCGCGCTGTTGGTAGGCCGTGCCTTGCCACAGGAGCGTGTCTATCTGCACTTCGACAACACCTCATATTATCTTGGCGAGACAATGTGGTTCAAGGCCTATGTCACCAGCCACAGCGATGACCGTGCCACCAACCACAGCCGTGTGCTCTATGTGGAGCTTGTCTCTCCCGAGGGCTATGTGGTAAAAACAGACAAGTACAAGATATCCGATGACGGTACCTGCCACGGCGAGATATATCTTGACCCCGCCTATCTGTCGGGCTACTTTGAGATACGCGCCTACACCCGTTATATGCTCAACTGGGGTGATGATGCCGTCTTCAGCCGTGTGTTCCCTATCTATGACAAGCTGAACAATGCCGACTGGGAGTTCCGTAACATGCTCGACCGTCCACGCAGCTTCAAGACAAACAACGACTGGGTAGACAGCGACCCGCCCGAGTGCGACCTCAAGTTCTACCCCGAGGGCGGACATCTTGTCGCAGGCCTTGAGAGCCGGGTGGCTTACGAACTGCGTTCCCTTGACGGCATACCCGGCACAGAAGAGATAACTATCCTTGCTGACGGCAAGCCCCTTTTCACGACAACCCCACGGCATCAGGGCAAGGGCACATTTACCCTCACCCCACAAAAGGACGTGGAGTACCGCGCCACGGTGTCTGTAAAGAACAAGAAGGGCAAAGAGAAAAAACACAAGTTCGAGCTTCCGGCCGTAGAAGATAATGGAGTGGTGTTATCAGTGTCAGGCAGTGGCGACACAATCCGTTTCTCGATAAATGAGAACTTCACAACAGCCACCGACCTTGGCTTTGCCGTGCTCCACCGCAGCAATATGGGCTTCTACAGGCGGTTAGGTAACGGCACCACTGCCATAGAACTGCTGTCGGACACCCTGCCCGAGGGTGTGTGCCGTGCCGTGGTGTTCAGCGGCGAGATCCCTCTTGCCGAGCGCCTCTTCTTCGTGCGTCACGACAGCCTTCAGGCCGGTGACCGCCAGACAGTGAAGCTGCGCGTTACGGCCAACGGCGATGCACCGCACAACCTCAAGCTGCAACCGCACGAGAGAGTGACCCTCACCGTGGAGCGCGAGGATGGCAAGCCGCTGAACGCAAATAGCAATTACGCCGTTGCAGTCGTGGACCAGGCCGGAGTTCAGACAACCTCCTGGGGCTACAATCTATACACTTACCAGCTGTTGGGCTCCGAGCTCAAGGGTTACATCCCCGATGCCTGGCAGTACTTCGACCCCGAGAACAAGGAGCGCGACCGCCACCTTGACCTCATAATGCTCACCCACGGCTGGACAGCCTACGACTGGAGCCGTCTCACGGCAACAGATATGAGCCGTGTTGTCCCAGCCGAAAAAGGTCTTACCCTTCGCGGGCAATACTACCGCCGTCTGACCAGCAGCAAGTTCGGTGAGATTGGAAAGGTGTCAATAAGGCTCCACAAGAACTCCCCCATAATGCTCCACGTACCTCAGGACACACTCCTTTACGCTTATCCGCTCAGGACCGACAGCCTCGGGCGTTTCACCGTGGACATTGAAGATTTCTATGGAAGGAGAGTGCTTGCCCTGACACCCGGCGAGAGGGTCAAGACAGACAATTCATACGATGCATTCCTGCTCGACCGCTATTTCTCGCCCTCACTACGCCTGTTCTCCTATTGGGAACGCAACATCGGCAGCTCCTTTATACAGGATGAGGTATCGGACAGCATAAAGAAAATCACTCCGTTCGAGTTCCAGCTCTCAACCCTCAACGTCAAGGACAAGAAAGGGGACAGCCGTTTCCTGCGCAAACCCATAAGCGAGCTCCGTCTCGATTATATGGAGGAGTGGGAGTATGCAATGGACGTAACATTCCGCTATGGAATATATGATTTCACCAGATATTTCAGGACAATAGAATATGACACGTGTTTCGCAGGTTTTCAATCGGACTACAGCGATAGGACGCACCATCTGCTGTTTTATGACAAAGAGGGCCCCGGCCATTACGAGGATAATTCTGATTCATATATATCGGCAGACGAGAATGTAGCAGTTCAGGTAGATGCTTCTACCGGTGAGTCCAGCGGTGAAGCTTTCACAGGTTACCTGAATGATTCTAAAGGTTATTATGTGTTCAGGGATTATCTTCCCCAATACCGCAATACGTTGACTGTATCCAATGTTATCCAGAGTATCTTTGCCCGTTACAATCTGCATTGGTGCTATTGGGTGATGCCGGCTGTAATTGAGGGTAAATACAATAATGATTCATTGCCGGTGATAGACGAGGATTATCTGCATGGCAGGGATGTATGGAAAATGACGAACTTCAGTGAGATAATCCTCAGCAGTGCCAGAAAACATTGCGAGATGTTCTCCGGTGGTCCAGGATTCTGGAATCTTAAGTCCGACTTCAGGTACGGTTCTTTTCACGGTCCATTCTGGAACAAGGTTCCATACTCATTCCTTTTTGACGGTTTCTACACTATGAAGACAATATACCCTACAGGTAATGAAATTTCCGTAGAGAGCAATACCTTTTGGGAGCGTATGAAAAGTGTCGGTCCCCAGTCTCTTTCTCCGGATTATCTCAAGGAGAGTGTTCCGAATCCTAATTACGTTGCATTCCTTGTTAAGGCCGAAAAAGACACTACAAACACGCAGCTCAAGGTCGACCTCACTAACGAGGCCGGTAGCAGGCGTTATACCTCATTCCGTGGATACAGCCGCAGCAAGCAGTTCTATTCGCCTGACTACAGCAGAGCACGACCCGACGGCAAGGACTACCGCCGTACCCTGTTGTGGAACCCGCAGATGAAAAGTTCCGGCGGCAAATTACAGTTTGAGCTTTACAACAGTAGCGAATGCGGTGCCATTGCCATAGATGTGTTAGGTGTTGAGAATGGGTTGATATTCAGCAATGATGAACATATATCGACACGTGTGTATGATATCGCGGTAAACGATTCCGTTCCTGTCCTGCACATTACGTCCGATAAAATTCGATTTGTTGCAGACTCATTGGCACTACAACGTGAGTTCGATAAAGGCGAAATATATCTTAACAAAGGTCATTACGGCAAAAGCATAAATATCTATGCCGAGCTTATACAGTATGGCTATGTGCCAGCCATCTATCGTGTAGGTTACAGTTACAGGTATGGCCTCGGCATAATGGAAAGTGCTCCGCACGCACTTGAGTTCCTCAAGCAGGCAGCCGACAGCTGCTATGCACCGGCGCAGTACGAGTATGCGATGATGCTCCTGAATGGTGAAGGTACAGAAGCTTCACCTGAAACGGCTGTTCATTGGCTTGAGAAAGCTGCGGAACAGGAATATGTCGATGCACAGAACGAACTTGCAAAATGTTATCTCGGTGGCATTGGTGTCCCAACCGATACTGTCGTTGCCGGCCGTCTGTTACGTGAAGCAGCCTCGGCAAGCCACAACGAGGCATTGTTCCTTTATGCGCAATTTATGCGTGACACAGGCCTTGAGAAGGATTCCGTTTTGGGGACTCCGCTCGACTGTCTGTTGTCTGCTGCCGACAACGGCTATGCCGATGCTCTTGCTCTTGTCGTTGAACACTATAAATCGGTTGGCGACGACAATAAAGTATATGTATATGCCCGCACGCTGCACCAGCAAGGCGACAAGCGCGGTACAAAGGCCCTTGCTGACTGTTACCTCAACGGTCTTGGAGTGAAGCGTGACAAGAGCCTCGCCAAAGACCTCTACCGCGAAGCGGGGGATTAACGTTTGACTATTAACGAGTAACGAGGAGCGAGGAGCGAGGAGCGGTTAACGAAGCACACCCCTCCGCCCGTTGGGCACCTCCCCTAAGACAGGGGAGGAATATTATAGAGGTGAAGGGTTAAAACCGAGGACCTGTCATCCCGAGCGAGCGTAGCGACGAGGGATCTCATAAATACTCATCTATAAATGTAAACAGAGATATCTCGCATACGCTCGATATGACAAACATAGTATAAATTTAACTCCTCCGTCACTGCGCTTCGCTTGTGCCACCGGGCTGCTCCACTTTTCAAGGGGAGCTGTCACAAAGTGACTGAGGGGTTAAACAGAGGAGGACTCAACTATCACGTAGTGACTGAGGAGTAGAAAAGAAACCGAGGACCTGTCATCCCGAGCGAGCGTAGCGACGAGGGATCTCATAAATATCATCTATAAATGTAAACAGAGATATCTCGCATACGCTAGATATGACAGAACATAGTATAAATTTAACTCCTCCGTAACTGCGCTTAATCCCTACGTTACACGTTAATCGTTTGAATTGAGCCCGTTGAGAGGCTGACTAAAAAGGCTCTTTTTATACAACCTCTCTACCAAAAATGGTGACCCAAAAGTAAAATTGGGTCACCATCTCCTTTTTATAATGTTGTTACTTTATCTTCTTCCAATATACGGTCTTGCCTATGCCCCAGATGTTGCCGTAGACCTCAAGGGTCTTCGCATCCTTGAACTCGATGTCTACATCGTATATCTTGCCGCTTGACGGGTCGTAGATATCTGCGTCGCCCCATTCCTTGTCGTCGGCATCGTACTTGAGGCCTTTGATGATGACTACCTTGTCAAGGTCTACATTACGCAGGTTCTTGTCCTTGTTCTTTACGTCCTTGCGCTTGTTGCCGTTCTTGTCCAGGGCGTTTGCAACCCAGAATACCTGTGCGGTGTATGTGCCGTCGGCAGCCTTTGAAATCCTGATTTTACTGTCACCTTCTTTCTTAACATAGAGGTACTCGCCAATGATGTTGTCACCCTTTGAATTCATGTTCTGTGCAAACGATGGTACTGAAAACAGTACTGTGCACAATAGTGTAAAGATAATCTTTTTCATTTTGTACATTATTTGTTGTTTAAACTGTACAAATGTAGCGCAAAAACTGCACAAGATGTGTACTCTTGTGCAGTAAATTGCTTAAAATTGCACATTTTTAAATAATTGTGCAATTTTTGGATTGTCTTTGGTGAAAAAATCCCTTATTCTTGGATGTATTTGTACCCTAAAGATTTTATTGTCTCAATGATTTTCTCCGGGTCTACATTCTTGCCTTGTATGTAAGCCGCTCCCTCGGTAAGCTCTACGCGTACCGATTCCACTCCTTCCACTTTTGCAAGGTTCTTCTCGACGTTTGCCTTGCAGTGGTTGCACATCATGCCGTCAATCCTGTACTTCTGTTCCTTATTGGCGTTGTAGCTGCATTGTTCGTCGTTGCAGCAGTCCTTCTTGCCTCTGTATTGCAGTACGAAGGCTGTAGTAAGCAGTATTACAAAGAGTATGCTCGATGCTGTCTGCCACCAGGGGGCGCCTTCTGCACCGCAGCATCCTGTCTGGTGGATGTGTATTGCGCTTGTGAACCATTCTGTCGGTAACAGGTAATCGATTATGAGTCCGAAGCCCATTGAACCTATGATGATTGTCAGCAGATAGGTGATGAGGGTCTTGCGTCCGAGAATCTTGTTTATCACAAGAATGGCTGCCATGTTTGTTGCCGGGCCTGCCATCAGCAGCACCAATGCCGCACCGGGTGACAGTCCCTTGAGGATGAGGGCTGCTGCAATGGGAATGGAGCCGGTGGCGCACAGGTACATGGGGATTGAGAACGCAAGGATTATGAGCATATTAAGGATGGGGTAGTCGTTGAAGCGCGCAAAGAAGTTGTCGGGAACGGCAATGGTGATTACCGCCGCAATGACAAGACCTATGACAATCCATTTGCCTATGTCCTGCAACATGTCGATGAAACCGTAGCGCAGGGTTCCCACGCACTTCTGCCAGAAACTCTTTTCCTTCCTCTCTTCGTTGCTGTCAACATCGGTGTTGTCATCCTCGGGGCTTATCCTGTTGATGATGCAGCCTCCTGCAATGGCTGTAACGAAGGCCACCAACGGGCGTGTTATAGCAAAGGGAATTCCCAATACAGATGCTGTGGCAAGAATGGAGTCCACACCTGTCTGTGGAGTGGATATAAGGAACGATACCGTTGCTCCTTTTGATGCTCCCTCGCGGCGCAGTGAGGTGGCTGTCGGTATCACACCGCAAGAGCACAATGGCAGCGGAACACCGAACATCGCAGCCCAGAATACCGAACGGAAATTGTTTCCGGAGAGTTTGTCGGCATAGATTTTGCGGGGAACGAACTCGTGGAGTATTCCGGCTATGAGAAAGCCGAACAACAGGTAGGGGCTCATTTCGTTGAGCAGGTCAATGAGAGGGTATATGTATTCTTTCATAAGTTATATTATTATCTTTGCATCACTGTTAACTGTGATGCAAAGATAAGTCTTTTTAAGGAATTCCTCCCTCGTTAAAACTTGCCAAAATGAATATGCTTACTCCCTATTTCTGTTATTTTCCACTATCAACAGATTCACAGCTGCCTGCTCGTCGCCCATGGCTGCTGCCTTGGCAAAGGCTTTTTCGGCTGCATGGCGGTGGTGGCGGCGGTAGTCAATCACTCCCTGCAGGTTAAGTACACGTGGATCATCTTTGTACAGTTTCAGTTCTGCGAGCAGTTTGCCATAGTCGGGGTTAGGGTTGTTGATGAGCTCGTCGATTATGGTGTTGAGTGCAGTAGCCACGCTGTCGGGTCTGTTGCTGTAGAACACTCCTGTACAGCAGGCCATACGCTGTTGTGGGAATGTCTCTTCGCTCAACTTGCTGTAGAGGCTGCCTCCCTTGTAGGCTTTCAGCATAGTCTCTCTCTTTACGGGGTTGGCTTCGCGCTTCAATGCTGCCACGAGGCTGTCACCGCTTTCATTGTCCATCTTCCTGATATGGGCGTACATTAGATTCCAGTTGCTGCCACCGTTGGCTGTCTCAAAGATGGAGTCGGGTAGATGGTGGTGCTTGCGAATATGGTCGCGCATGGCAATGGCACGGGCCTCTCCTAACTTTGCCTGTTCATTGCCCTCGGGCGATGTGTAGCCTACAATCTGTATCGCCTGCAGGGTGGTGGTGCTGTCGGCAAGCACCTCATCAATGATTCCCATGAGTTCTTCGATGTTCTGTGCATTCTGTAGATATTCGGGATTGAGCTTGCTGCTGTTTGTGGTGTAGCGCACCACACTTGGGGTGATGTTCATGTTGCCGGCATTCCCTTGCGTCAATGGGGCGTAATGTCTCATGCTGTACACGTGAGGGTGTTCTGTTGCAAGGTGGTCGGCATAGCTCTGTGAGGGCTTTGCCCTGTGGCAACTCATTGGCGGGCATTGAGGCATGTACATGGTAACTGTGTCGCATAGGAACTCTGTTGTCTCCCCATTGTTGTATTCGCAGTATGTTACGGCATATACGGTGTCGCTGATGCACTCCTCGGGCATCGTGAGGGTGCAGCGGTGGCTGCCCTCGCTGTGAAGCTCGGGCTGTGTGCCGTATCTCTTTACATATCTTTTGGCATAACGCTTGCCTTGAAGATGCCTGGTGGCTGAACTGATGCATGTGTCGGGGGTGCATACGTGTGTGACAACAAGCAACCCTTCGTCCTTGGGCATCTTCGGGGTGTCGTAGTCGAATGTGAAATACCAGCAGCTGTCGCTGTGCATTACATCATAATTCTCGGGGCTCATCTGTGCTCTGGCGATGAGTGTTGTGGCAATGAGCATTATGCTCAAAATAAATCTGCGTTTCATAAAGGTACGGTTTGTTGGTTTATACCTTTATAAAACGCAGATGATGCCTGTTCTGTTCTCTGCCTGTTTCAGAGCTTGCCGATAATTTCCGGCAGGTGTGTCAGCGTGTCGATGATGGCTGTAGGGGCATAGCCGGGTTCAACGGGTTCTTCGGCCCAGCATACTTTTTTCAGCCACACGGTATTGCATCCGAGTGTGGCAGACGGGTAAATGTCTTTGCGGTATGAGTCGCCTATGACAATAATCTCTTCGGGTTTAAGCTCCAACGCCTTTACTCCGAGGGCAAACAGCGCAGGGTCGGGTTTGCGAAGTCCTACGACTGATGACTCTACAATCTCTTTGAAATGACCGTTAAGGGCGAACTCCTTGAGCACCACAGGCATGTTGCCGTAAAAATTTGTCACAAGAACCATGGGGTAGCGTGTTGACAGCTCTTCGACAACTGCACGTGTCCTTTCAAGTGTGTCGGTAACCCTTTTGTAGCAGTAAAGTGCAACTTCGGCCTCCTTCTCCTTGCAGAGCGTGGGGTGTGGGGCATTCTCACGCAGATATTCGAACTGCAATGCCATTTTTTTAATAAGGAGAGTGCGGAATGTGTCGGTAGGCTCAATAATAGGGGCTTTGGCCAATGAGCGCTCACCGTGAACGTATGCGTCGCGGTAGGTGCTTTTGTCCACGCCTATGCCGGCTGCCTGGTACTCTTCCCATATGAGCTCACCCCAATGGATGCCGTCGGTGTCTATCGTTCCGCCGTAATCGAATATTATACCTTTAATTGAACTCATGGCCTTCTTCAATCATTTTTGTCAGTCTGCCGCAAAGGCTTTCGTGCCTGTACTGCATATAAAGGAACAGCGCCATAAGCACCACAAGCTCAAAGAACAGGTAAATCCAGAGCTCGCCAATGAGCATTGCAAAACAGAGCATGATGGCGCGTGAGTTGAAGGTGAGTATGTTGGTGTACTTCATCAGCGGCAGGCTTCCCTTGCGGAACTGCTCGCGAAGTTCACGTGGAATGTCGGTTCCGTAGCGCTTGTGTACCGCCTTGATGAACGTCTGGAACTTAGGCGACATACGTTCCTGGTTCTGCACGTAGGCAACGTATGCGTTCAGGAATATCTTCCAGAAGAAATTGCCTCTCCACGGGGTGGCGTCATACTCTTTTTTCTGGGCAATGGAGTTGTGGAACTCGTTGCCGTTCTTCTCGTTGGTGAAGTAGAGGTGTATGTTGCGGTAGTAGTCGGCCAACTGGCACTGTGAACCGTGTACCCAGAATCCGCAGAACGATACAAGAATCCAGATAACCACTCCCCAGTTGTATTCGGGGGCAAAAGGAATGGGTTGGAATGTCTCGCGTGCGGCTATGGCAAAATATATGCAGAAGAACCAGCAGTCACCTGCAAAACCGTCGAGGATGCGTCCCCAGCGTGTCTTCTGTCCTGTGATGCGGGCAAGCTGGCCGTCGGTGCTGTCATAGAGGTTGGCCCACATGAGCAACAAGATTCCAAGGATGTTCCAGCGGAGGCTCTCCTGAAAGAAACATACTCCTGCTGCAATGCCCAGGAAAATGGAAATTATGGTAATGACATTGGGGTGAACGCCGCGGTTGCGGAAGAACAGCGCACAGCTGAATCCCAACGGGCGGTAGAACCACATGTCAAGAAACTCCTCGGTATCGACAGACTTTATCGATGCAAGGTACATTTTTCTATCCTCTTCTTTCATCTTTCTCTTTTTTATAGTTCAATATGTACGCGGCAATCTCCTTTGCCGCTTCGTTGCGGACTGCCGAGAAACTGGGGAAATCGTTTAAGTCTATTATAAAGATCTCTCCTTTGCTGTTTACGATGCAGTCTCCTCCGTATATGTCGAGCCCTATGGCCTCTGCGGCCGAGAATGCAAGCTCTTTGAGCCGTTCGTCGTCGAATGGGTGATGCTCTGCTTTCCCGTTGATTCTTTCAAGGCCGAACTTGCTCTTTTCGGGGTCGGGGTAGCTGTAGTGGAAATATCTGCGTCCTACTCCGTAGAACTTTATGATATCTCCCGTGACGTGTCCGCAGTGTATGCAACCATCTATGCCTCTTGCCTGCATTGCACGGAATGCCCTGACTGCATCCTGTGGGGTGTCCGCAAAGCATACATCGTCCTTATGTCTGCTCCAGCCTTCGCTGTGTTTTATCCAGGCAGGGTAGGGCAACCCCTCAAGCTCTTCCTCTTTTGTTATCTGTTTGAACGGCGGCTGTGGAATTGCTGCCTTTTCAAGGATTTCCATAAAACTGCTGCGTGAGCAGTTGTGCACGGCACCGGGGCTGTTGATGACGGCAATCCCTTGCCTTTCTGCTTCCTGAAGAACTTCAAGTGTCTTTTTGCTACGCGACATATGACAGATGATGTCTGCATCCCGCAGTTGCACGGTGTCTTCCGTGGCAATTGTTTCGGCACCTGTCGCACGCAATTCAACGGCAATCTGTTCAAGGATTGCCGCATCGTTCGCCTGCATGTTGGGCGAGTCTGCCGTATCGCGTGCAATGGTTGCTACAATCATTTTTCTGATAGGAATTTCTCGGCCTTTGATATATCCTCGGCGTGGTCGATGTCTATTATCTTCGAGAACGGATAGGCTTTCAGTTTCATTCCGCTCTGTACCAGACGCCGCTGGAAGTTGCGCATACGCTCAATGCCTTCGCTCATACACTCGTCGAGTATGTCAAGTGATTCGGGTGAAAGCCCGTATATGCCACCGGAAATGTAACGTGAATTCTCTGTTGCCCTGTCACTGAATGCTGTTATATTCAGCTCTGTGTCAGTGTCAACGTATAGTGGCTTTTCGTCGTCAATGTAATCGGTGACGGCCATTATACCGTCTCCATCACTCTCCTTGAACGCCTTGATGTATGCGGCAAACTCATCCTCGTGGAACAGCGTATCTACAGTGGTGAGGCAGAACCTGTCACCGCGCAGCAGATGGCTCAGAGCATGAAGGCTGTGCATGGAACTGGGTGTGCTTTTCACTACAATGTTTATCGGGAACTCCTCCTGCAACTTTTTGATGTGCGCAAGCGTGTCGGGCTGTTGTCCGTTGACGATGATGTTTATTGAGTCGGCTCCCTGGCGTGCAAAAACCCTTACAAGGCGCTCTATCAACGGAACGCCTTGCAGTTCTATAAGTGGCTTTGGGGCTTTTATTCCCTCGCTTGCCAACCGTGAGCCTTCACCGGCTGCAATTATCGCGAACTTCATCTTTTATTCGTTGTCGGGCAACTGAAGGTTCAAACGATTGCTGTCGTCACGCTTCTCGAAGTACATCTTGCGCAACGGGTTACGGCGTGCTCCGAAATAGAGCTTGCGGTTACGCAGAATATCTATTGCCGCATATATGGCCTGACGGAATGAGTTCTCGTCGGCCTCGCCCTTGCCTGCGATATCGAATGCCACTCCGTGGGCAGGTGAGGTGCGTACAACCTTGAGACCTGCTGTGAAATTGATGCCGTCGTTCATTGCGAGTGTCTTCAGTGGTGTCAAGCCCTGGTCGTGGTACATCGCAAGGATAGCATCGAATGAAGAATACTTGCCGCTTCCCATGAAACCGTCTGCCGCGAACGGACCGTAGCAGAATATGCCGCTATCGTTCATCTTGCGTATAGTGGGGGCAATTATGTCTATCTCTTCCTTGCCGAGCAGGCCGTTGTCACCGGCATGCGGGTTGAGTGAGAGCACAGCAATCTTTGGGGCATCGATGTTGAAGTCTTCCTTCATGCTCTTGTCGAGCAGGGTGATTTTTTCCTCAAGAAGTTCTGGGGTTATAGCTTCGGGAATGTCGCGCAGTGCCATGTGTGATGTGGCAACGGCCACACGCATCTCTCCGCTGCACAGAATCATCAGTGCTTTGTCCTCGCCACCGCAACGCTCCTGCAGGTACTCGGTGTGTCCCGGGAACTTGAACTGTTCGCTCTGTATTGCACTCTTGTTGATAGGTGCCGTGACAATTACATCGATAACGCCCTCCTGGCAATCCTTGACGGCTCTCTCCAATGCCTCAAATGCCGCAGCTCCGGCCTCGGGAGTGCTTGTGCCGAGTTCAATGTGTACCTCGTCGCTGTTGCAGTTGATGATGTTCAACTTGCCGTTCTGCGCCTCTTCGGCTCTCTCTATGGTGTTGTACTGGATCTCCATTTCAAGTGCCTTGCGGTGGTATGCTGCCACCTTGGGCGAACCATATATTATTGGAGTACAAATATCGAACATCTCGGCATTCTCGAATGTCTTGAAGATTATCTCGTAGCCGATACCGTTGATGTCACCCTGTGTTATTCCGACGCGTATCTTCTGTTTTTCGCTCATATCAATTATATCTTTTATTTTTTCTCTTCAATACTGAACTCCTCAAGTCTGTTGCTCTCCTCAATGAATTTGTCAGCAGGGAGCTTGAGGGTGAACAGTGATGCCTCAAGTTTGCGCATCATTGAACCCTTTTTCCTGTTGGGGGCATAGAGGAATGCCTCGACAACAATTACCCTGTTGTTTATCTCGTCTACAACAGAGTGCGACACGAACGGGCCTCCCATAATATCGTTCTCCATCTCCCAAAGGCCGCGGACAACCTGGACGTAACGGTCGCGGTATGCACCCTCGGTGATATCTACCGACCAGTCTACAGTCTTTATGTACTGGTCCATTCTCTTGGCGCGGATGTTCCTCTTCATTACAGAGTCGCGCATGTGTATATAGTTTTCTCTTGAGAAATTGTCAACCGATGTATAGGGGTAGCTGTATACCATAAAACTCTGGATCTCGGCCTTCGGGTCATTGAAATCGGAGAGCCACACGAAGTTCTCTCCCTTCATATGACCGTTGAGATATGCCGGCACCATAAGTTCGCAACCGAACATCTCCCTGACGATATCCATGGCTTTCTCGTTATAGCTTCCGGCGAGCACGTTCATCTGTCTCTCTATCTCAACCCTTGTCAGGAAGTCAACTATTACCTGTGAATTCTCGGTGACGAATTTCTCGAATTCCTGCATGCTTGGAGACTGTATGCCCATGTAGATCTGGGGCTTGGCAAAAACGTCTCTTGTGAACTTGAAAGAACTCTGAGTGTATCGGTTTTCGTTTATGTCCACAAAGATGATGTTGCGGAATGCCTTTGTAGAGCCCTTGAAGTGGGTCTTGGTTACTCTTGAGATTCTGAACGAACGCTCCGACTGTGGCAGGCCGGGAATGTCGGTGTCAAGTGCATATAGCAATGCACGGCCGGCCGGAGCCTCCCACACCTGGTCATCGCATACTACCAACACTTCGTATGGATTTCCGATAGAGTGCTTCGATGCGTGCTTACATCCTGTAAGGGTGATGATTATCAGTACAAATAGAATAAGTTTTTTCATTGTAAATATCATTTGTTGTTATTGTTCTGTTTTAATGTGGAAAGCATGCCGCATGCAGCAAAGATATCCTCTCCGCGTGATGCCCTGATTGTTGTGAACAGTCCGTTCTTGGTAAGATAATCCCTCAATTGCGTCATTCCCTCTTCGTCTACACCTTCAAGGGGTACGCCCGGGATTGCGTGGTAGCGGATGAGGTTTATACGGCAGTCGATGCCGTTGAGCAGGCTCAACAGCTTACGTGCATAGAACATAGTTTCGTTTATGCCCTTGAAGACGATATATTCGAATGTGAGCCTGCGCTGGTGGCTGAAATCATATTCGCGTAGCAGGTCAAGCATTTCCACAATGGAATATCCCTTTTCGGCAGGCATGATCTCCTGACGCTTCTCGGGGATAGGGTGGTGAAGGCTCACTGCGATGTGGTAGTCTCCCGAGTCGAGCAGGCGCTTGAGGCCCTTACGAACTCCGACTGTCGATACCGTCAGGCGGTGAGGACTCCAGCCGAGTCCGTAACTGCTTGTGAGTACCTCAATGGCCGGCAACAGGTTGTCGAGGTTGTCGCACGGCTCTCCCATTCCCATAAAGACAATGTTGGTGAGTTTCTCAAACTCGGGCAGTGCAAGTATCTGGTTCAGGATTTCGTTGGTGGTGAGGTTTGCGGTGTACTTCTGCTTGCCTGTCATGCAGAACAGACAGTTCATCTTGCAACCCACCTGCGACGATACACAAAGTGTTGCACGTTCACCGTCGGGGATATATACGGCCTCTACAAAACGGTTGTCGTTTACCCTGTAGAGATATTTGATTGTTCCGTCAACGGAATATGCCGCCTCGGCAGGGTCGCTGTAACCCACCTCGAAAAGTCCGCTCAGCTTCTCTCTGTTCTTGAGGGATATGTTCGACATGCTCTCTATTGAACGCACTCTTTTGTTGTATACCCAATCGGCAATCTGTTTTGCCGTGAATGCAGGCATACCGGCCTCTTTTACGGCCTCTTTGAGTGCATCAAGGGTCATTCCTAAAAGTTTCCTTTTATTCTCCTCCATCCTGTCTCGCTCTTGTTGTTCTTTGAATGTAATACGTGGAAAATAGTTTTTTCAACGCGAAGATAATGCAAAAATATGGTATTTCTTACTTTGGTAACAAATAAAAATATATATTTATATATATAGTGGAAAAACCCGCTCCCGAATGTTTGATTACGGCTCTTTTTTATTATTTTCGCGATAAACTTGGAAAAATATGGAAAAATATACGATAGAACTGTTTTTGCCCCTTGTCACCGATGTTTTTGAGCGGTCGCAAGTAGAGCGTTTCCTCTCCCTTCCTCAGGTGAAGAAGGTGTGGCTCCTGAGTACATCAACTGTGGACGGGGGACTGCCTGAAAAGGTTTCCCTGATGCAGGCGGATTCTTTGCAGAAAAGTACACTTTTCAAAAGCATAGCAGAGTGTGCAACAGCAGATTATGTACTCTTTTTTGCAAAAGGGGATGCTGATGTCGATGTCGAGAAACTCTGTGCTTTTGTCGAGGCTCTCCCTGCTGATGCTTCTATGGGGTATTCCAACTACTTCAAAAGTGTTGACGGTGCTGCGGTAGAGGCTCCCACAATAGATTATCAGGCAGGCTCTCTGCGCAATGACTTTGACTTCGGGTCGCTTCTGCTTTTCAGGACAGCGGCCCTCAAACACTATCTTGCAGCATCTCCGGATGATTATGAATATGCAGGACTCTATCAGTTGAGACTTGCCATGAGCAGGGTAGGGAAAATATATCATCATGATGGATATGTCTATACTGAACCCGAACTCGATACCCGCAAGAGCGGCGAGAAACAGTTCGATTATGTGAATCCTGCACAGCGTAACGTACAGGTGGAAATGGAACAGGTCTGCACTCATCACCTCAAGGCAATAGGTGCCTGGCTGCCACCTTGCAAGTATAGCGGAATAGACCTTTCCAACGGTGCTTTTCCTGTGGAGGCTTCGGTTGTCATTCCGGTTCTTAACCGTCGTTCAACGATTGCCGATGCAATAAATTCCGTTCTTGAACAGCAGGCATCCTTTGCGTTCAATATACTCGTTGTCGATAATCATTCTACAGACGGAACAAGCGAAATAATAGATTCTTTCGAGGATGACAGGGTGGTGCACATCATTCCCGAGAGCACCTCTCTCGGTATTGGAGGTTGCTGGAATCTCGCAGTGAACAGCGCGCAGTGCGGACGCTTTGCCGTACAGCTCGACAGCGACGACCTTTACAGTGACGGAAATACCCTGCAACATGTTGTGGACGAATTCTACAAGCAACGGTGTGCAATGCTTGTGGGCAGTTACCGTATATGTGATTTTGATCTCAATACGCTCCCTCCCGGGGTTATCGACCACCGCGAGTGGACCGAGGAGAACGGACGTAACAATGCATTGCGTATCAATGGCCTCGGTGCTCCGCGCGCCTTCTACACCCCGGTAATACGTGAGGTGGGCTTCCCGAATGTGAGTTACGGCGAGGATTATGCTGTGGGGCTTGCAATATCACGCCGTTACCGCATCGGACGCATCTACGATGTCCTTTATCTGTGCCGACGTTGGGGTGGTAACTCCGATGCAGCTCTCTCCCATGAGAAGGTAAATGCCCATAATACATACAAGGATTCACTGCGTACGGCCGAACTTGAGGCGCGTCTTGAATTGGTTGAGTCGATGCGCACACCGGATGCAGATGAACTGGTGGGTTTCTTTGACAGGCAGTTGGCACAGTGGCCCGATGCCGCAGAACGCTATAAGTCTATTGAGAATGTGGAGGTCCGCGACCTTGGCAATGGCATTGTGTTGCAACACAATCCTGCCCGTGTGGTATCTACTGCGGCAAAAATGGATAAAGATTCGCTTGCTGCCCGCAAGTGCTTCCTCTGTGCCGGCAACAGGCCTGTGGAGCAGATGACAGAAAATGCTATGGGTTCGTTGGAACTCCTTGTGAACCCGTTCCCGATACTTCCGTATCATTTTACTCTGCCTATGAAGGAGCATGCTCCACAATTGTTGTTGCCTATGTATGCCGATATGCTGCATCTTGCCCACAAATGGCAAGGTATGGCGCTTTTCTACAATGGTGCCAAGTGCGGTGCTTCGGCTCCAGATCATGCGCATCTGCAGGCTGCTCCGCTTGAGAAGATACCTCTTTTCGGTGATTCCTGGAGCGAGACAGTTGCCGATGGGCTTGAACCGTTGCTTGTAGGTGAAGACGGTGCCATATATAACGTTTCAACGTATATTGTGCCTTTGTTCAGGATTGAGTCACGTAATGTGTCGCGCTCCGTGGAACTTCTTGAACGTCTTGTTGCTGCAATGCCTCTTGTCTGTGACGAACCGGAGCCGCGCATGAACGTCTTTGTCTACTATGCTCCTGGTGAAGGCTATGTGACAACTGTTGTGCCACGCTCAAATCACCGTCCTGCCTGTTATGGAGCAGAGGGTGATGCGCAGCGCATGGTAAGTCCGGGTGCCCTTGATATGGCCGGTCTTATGATAACTCCGCGTAAAGAGGATTTCTGTGCCATTGATGCCGGTGAGGCGTTGGCGATGTTGCAGGAAGTGGCGTTGTCGGCAGAAGATTCTGCTGTTGTTGTAGAAAATCTGATAGAGGAGTGATGAGGCGTATTGATGTCGGAATCTTGCGTGCGGCGGAGATAAAGTTCGATTTTATCGGTGGTTTTTGCTCCGGTGCACCGTTTTCTCTCAAAGATAATGTTGTCTCTGCTGTTGACGGCAAACTCTTATTCAACGGTTGCAGATATGATAGCCTGTGCTTTGTTCCAAAAGACGATGGCTCACGTTTTCTGTTGTATGATGTTGTCATTGGTGTCAATTTCCATTGGCAACGCAAAGAGAATCAGTTTTTTACCGGTGAGTTGCATTTTATCGTTGAAGACGGAGAGGTACGTGCCGTAAACCGTTTGCCGGTTGAGGATTATCTTGTAAGTGTCATTTCAAGTGAGATGTCGGCAACATCATCTTTAGAACTTCTGAAAGCACACACTATAATATCCCGCAGTTGGCTCTATGCGCAGTTGCAACGGAGCGGAAAGGTGCAGCAGAGTGTGCTGGGATGGGAAAACGAAAATGAGATAATCCGTTGGTACGCACGTGAAGACCATACACTGTTCGACTTCTGTGCCGATGACCATTGCCAACGTTATCAGGGTGTTACACGTGCGGCTAATCCTAATGTGGAACGTGCTGTACGTGAAACGACAGATGTTGTGCTCATGTATGGTGACGAAGTTTGTGATGCCCGTTTCAGCAAATGTTGTGGCGGTGTCACAGAGCGTTTCTCGGCTTGTTGGGAAGACGAGGATTATGATTATCTCAAGGCGTTGCGTGATTGTGGAAATGATGAACCTTTACCGGATCTTACGGACGAAGAGACTGCCCGTGAATGGATTGAGAGTGCTCCGCCTTCATTCTGTTCGGCCGATGATTCTGCTGTACTGTCACAGGTACTCAACGGGTATGACCAGGAGACAAACGATTTCTACCGTTGGAGTGTGGAGTATACCCAAGAAGAACTCTCTAAGCTAATAAAGCGCCGCTCCGGTGTCGATTTCGGTACTATAATTGACTTGCAACCTGTCGAGCGTGCGGCCTCGGGGCGTCTCGTCAGACTGCGTGTAGTGGGCTCAAAACGCACTCTGGTTGTCGGCAAGGAACTTGAAATCCGCCGTTGGTTATCGGAGTCGCACCTCTACAGTTCGGCTTTTGTGGTCGACAAGGTGGAAAAAGAGGGTGTTCCCCGCTTTGTTCTCAAGGGAGCAGGATGGGGGCACGGAGTGGGGCTTTGTCAGATCGGGGCGGCTGTCATGGGTGAAAAAGGTTATACATTTGAGCAAATTCTCAAACACTATTATCCTGGTGCAGTGTTGGAAAAGATATGATTTCCCTTGATTTTTTGTTTGGAATGTTTGGTGATGTAATGCTCTTGATATCAGGATTTTATTGCGGTAAGAGGTGACGCTTCTTGCCGCTCTTTTTGCGTTTGTCCCAAATTGGATTTTTTTTGACCAAAAAAAAGTGTTTTCTTTGCAATATTTTTGTTAAAAGCAAGTTATAATAATAACTTAATATACAAATATCGGGAATGGCAGTTGTTGATGGAATGAATGCCTTTGAGCGTGCGGTAAAGCGTATCTTTGATTTCGTATGCTCTTTTCTGGGGATAGTTGTGCTGTCGCCTGTATTCCTGATTGTGTATGTTGCACTCCGAATCCAGAATGACGGCAGCGTCATTTTCAAACAGGAGCGAATTGGTTATAAGGGCAGGGCTTTCAATATCTACAAGTTCCGTACAATGTGCGTTGATTCGGAGCCTAATGGAAAACCGCAGTTGGCGGCAAAGGGTGACGGACGGCTTACGAAGGTGGGCAGGTTCCTGAGGGAGCATCATCTTGATGAGTTGCCCCAACTGTTCAATGTGCTCAAGGGTGATATGTCGTTTGTCGGTCCACGTCCCGAGCGGCAGTATTTTATTGACCGGATACGCAAGGCAAACCCCGATTATGACTATCTTTTCATGATCCGTCCCGGAATAACATCTATGGCTACAATACATAACGGTTATACCGATACCTTGGACAAGATGCTGGTCCGTTTGCAGATGGACCTTGAGTATCTGCAGAAACGTTCGTTGTGGCTGGATTTGAAATTGATATTTACCACAGTGTTTTATATAGTTAACGGAAAAAAGTTTTGATGATGACAAAAAAAATAGTTTTTCTCTTTGCGTTGCTTCTCTCTTTCCAGTGGGTTGCAGCGCAATCTATCTCTGATGAGCAGGTTATCAAGATTGTGATGACCGAGAAAGAGAAGGGTAGTGACGAAAAGACAATTGCCCAGAAACTCTTGAGGCAGGGCGTTACTCCTGCACAACTTCGCCGTATCAAGGCCAAGTATGATCAGGAGCAGGAGGGGCTTGGGGCTGTGGATGTGACAGCCATAAAGAGAAACCGTCAGGCTGTTGACAAGAATGCTCCTGTCAAGGACCGCAGAGGAGAGAACTTCATGCTTCATGACGAGAAGGTCAAGTATAATAATCTGCAGAAACGCGAGATGTTGCAGTCAGAGATGACGTTCCTGGATATCGATTCTGTGGTGTATTACAATAATCTGCTCAAGGAAAAAGAGGTCGTATATGGACGTAACCTGTTCAACAACGAGTTGCTTACATTTGAGCCGGCAATGAATATACCGACACCGGCCGATTATGTACTTGGCGCAGGCGATCAGGTGATAATTGATATCTGGGGTGCTTCACAGCAAAGTATAGACGGCGAGATTTCACCCGATGGCTTTGTTGTAGTAGAGGAGATCGGTCCCATCAAGTTGGCTGGTCTTACCGTTGCCGAGGCCAACGAATATGTCAAGGATATGCTTGGTGGGGATTATAACGGCTCTTCAATAACTCTGTCAGTGGGTACAACACGTAGTGTAAAGGTTGAGGTTGTAGGTGATGTCGTTACTCCTGGTTCTTATACCCTGAGTGCTTTTTCAACACTTTTCAATGCCCTTTATACAGCCGGCGGTATAAATGATATGGGTACCCTGCGTGAGATAAACGTGTTCCGAGGCGGAAAGTCCGTTGCTAAAATCGACGTTTATGACTACATTATCAATGGAAACAATGACGGTAATATACGACTGCAGGACAATGACCTTATTGTAGTTGGCCCTTATGATGCTATAGTAAGTGTCGGCGGTAAGGTAAAGCGCCCTATGAGATATGAGATGAAAGATGACGAGACCCTTTCCAAACTCCTTAATTTTGCAGGAAACTTTACAGGTGATGCCTTTACAAAGAATGTCAGGGTAATACGTAAGAGCGGACGTGAATATTCGGTGCACACCGTGGAGAAAGGTGCATTCGCTTCATTCAAACTTTTTGATGGTGACTCGATATATGTGGATTCCATAATACCGCGTTTCTCGAATATGGTCGAGGTAAAGGGTGCTGTTTTCCACCCTGGAATGTATGAGACTGGAGGTAATATAAATACAGTGCTTGACCTCATTGATGCAGCCGACGGATTGCGCGAGGATGCATTTACCGCACGTGCCGTGATGCATCGCCGCAAACAAGATCGTCGTCTGGAAGTTCTGGCAGTGAATATCGAGGGCATAATGGCGGGTACTGTCCCTGATGTTGAGCTCCGTAAAGAAGATGTTCTTTTCATTCCGTCGGTGAATGACATGCGCGGCGAGGAGACACTCCGAATCAATGGCGAAGTAAATTTCCCCGGTGTGTACGAGTTTGCCGAGAATACTACAATTGAGGATTTTGTCCTTCAGGCTGGTGGCTTGACCAATGCTGCATCAATGGTGAAGGTAGACGTGTTCCGTCGCATCTATGACGCAAAGGCTTTGGCTGAGCAGGATACCATAACAAAGAATTTCAGTTTTGCCATAAAGGACGGTTTTGTGGTTGAGGGTGAGCCGGGCTTCCTGCTTGAACCTTTTGACGAGGTCCATGTGCGCAAGAGTCCTGTAAATTCAGTAACAATGAACGTGACAGTAGATGGTGCAGTGAACTTTGCAGGTGACTATGCAATGTACAGCCGAAACTACCGTCTTAGCGACCTTATCAATGCTGCCGGTGGTCTCTCGGAATTTGCATTCCCCGAGGGAGCACGTCTCTATCGCAAGATGACGGACGAGGAGCGCGCACAACGCGAGAGTGTGATGAAACTATCTCAAATACAGATGTATGAGGAGAGTATGCGTTCCGAGAGTGATTATGATATTACACTTGCCGATTCGTTGATGAACCTCAAACTTGAGCTGGGTGATGTCTATGCCGTTGCGATAAACCTTGAGATGGCAATTGAGAATCCGGGCGGTGTCGAGGATATCGTGTTGCGTGAGAGTGATGTTCTGACTGTTCCGCAATATACCAGCACTATCAAAATCAGTGGTGAGGTCCGTTATCCAATTACTCTCAATTACAAGAAAGGCGAGAAACTGAGCTATTATATCAAACGTGCCGGTGGTTACACCGATAGAGCAAAGAAGAGCGGTGTATATGCAATATACATGAATGGCGGTGTGAGCGAGATCTCCAAACGTTCCAGCAATGATATAAAGCCCGGCTGTGAGATTGTGGTGCCAACAAAGAGTGCTGCAAAGAAACTCTCTACTGCTGAGATTGTGGCTATCGGCTCATCTACAGCTTCAATTGCCACAATGATTGTGACAATGGTCAATTTGATGAAATAAAATTGTTTTATAGTCATATGGATTGCTCTCTCTGGCATACAATAAGAAAAATCGTAGTTGTCGGTCTGCTTCTGATGCAGGTCGACGGCTTTGCGCAGAGCGGGGTTGACATAAACCAGTTTGTGCAGCTGAATACCATCCTTTCCGACGGTGACAACGCACCTTTCTGGCTCACTGCCAACAGACAGGGCCTCTCTTCGCTTAATACATCAAACGGTTATGCACGCTATGGTATGCGCGTTGACGGAAATTTGGGCGGTGGCAAAGACTGGGAATATAAGGCCGAAGCTGATGTTGTGGCCGGATACAACCAACGGAATTCTGTATCGTTGCACCAATTGTATGCCGGAATATCCTGGCGCTGGCTTTGTATGAATATAGGTGTCAAGGAGAGAACTGCCGAAATGCGTTCTTCGGGGGTGTTGGCCGGAAACGGGGATTTTAAGACCTTGTATGGCCGTGCCCTTTCGGAATTGGGTTCGGGCGGCCTGCTATATAGCGGTAACAGTGCGCCTGTACCACAGATATGTATTGAGGTTCCGGAGTATGTAGAGATTCCGGGTACAGGTTCATGGCTTAAACTACGTGGACATATCGCATACGGAATATTTCTTGACCATAATTTCCAGAAGGACTTTACTACATCAAATCCATCGGCCAAATATGCCAAGAACGTAATGTATCATAGCAAGGCGCTCTTCATGAAACTCGGTAATGCCGAAAAGTTCCCTCTTGAGGTTGAAGGCGGTCTTGAGATGAGGGCTCAGTTCGGAGGTGATTTCTATACCCACGCAAAAGGCAAGTATCTGAGTATGCCACGCGGTATAAAGGATTACTTCAAGGCATTCATCCCTCTTAGCGGTGATGAGACAACTCCCACTCCGGAGCAAGCGAATATTTCCGGTAACCAGATTGGTAACTGGCATCTGGCATTTACACTCAAGACAAAACCTGTGGATATAAGGTTGTATGGCGAGCATCTCTTTGAGGATTTCTCACAGCTCTTCTTCTTTGAGTACCAGACGAACCGTGAAGGAAAGCGCAAGATAACCTATTATCCCTGGAAAGATATACAGATAGGTGTTTCTGTTACAAACAAAACCGGTTATCTGAAGTTTATCTCTACCGTACAGTATGAGTACACCTCCATGTATGACCAGAGCGGTGCCGGGTATAATGACCCCAATGATTACTTCAGTGAGCAGATGGACGGTGCCGACGATTATTACAACCATTCGATATACCCGGGATGGCATAACTACGGCATGGGAATAGGAAATCCTTTGGCCTTTTCGCCATTGTACAACAGCAATGGCACGCTGGTGTTCCGTGGAAACCGATTCAAGGCGCATAACGTAGGAGTTAACGGTAAGTTTGCCCGCAATGAACAGTTCAAGTACAGGTTACTGTATACATACAGCGAGAACTGGGGAACCTATTTCAATCCTTTTAACGAGAAGAAATATACGACATCTTTGCTTGCAGATATTGTATTCGCTCCAAGCGAGAAGTGGGCTGTCTCATTCTCTTTTGCATATGACAAAAGTAATCATATCGGAGAGAATTGGGGAGCAATGTTGTCACTTGCAAGGTTTGGACTCTTTTAAAGATTAAGGTATGAGAAGTAAACTGTTGATATTGTTTATGTCGCTTTGCCTTCTCTCTTGCGAGAAGGTTTATATAAACGGTGACCTTGACGGAATGTGGAAACTGCAAACTGTGGAGACCACAGACACGACTATATGCCCACAGAATATATACTACTCCTTCCAACGTCATCTGGTTATGTTAGGAGAACATTTTGACACGGGTTTTCCAAACTATTATCTGGCGCAGTTTGACCGTGAGGGTGATATGTTGGTCATGAGCAACTTCTATAAGTGGCCGGTAAATCTGGGTATATGTGACAAGGAAGAACTGAAGAAATATTTCATTTTCAGTGATACTGTAAATTTCATTGTCGAGGTGTTGGATGAAGAGGTGTTGGTGATGCGTGACGGCAACAGAGCCTACAATTTTAAAAAATGGTAGAATCCTTTGCAGGGTTTGTGTTGCAGAAATAATAAGTTAATACGAAATATTACAGGAGCTCGGCTCCTTTGATTCATTAATAGATATGGACGGACAGAAAAAGAAATTATTGAACGAGACGGATCTGTTGAAGATGCTGGGACAGTTGTTTGCAAAGTGGAAATTTATTTCCATTGTGACATTCTGTTCTGCGATATTTGGTGTCGTGATGGCCCTGAGTACGGTAAAAAGTTATACCACAGAGGTGGTCGTTGCTCCGGAGTCTTCATCTTCTGCATTGTCATCATCAGGTATCGGCTCATTGGCAAGTATGGTAGGCATTGATTTCGGTATGGCTGATGGCTCTGATGCCATATACCCGATGCTTTATCCTGATATCGTCAGTTCTTTGCCGTTTATGACGGCGCTGTTCGATGTCAAGGTAAGGAATGTCGACGAGACTGTTGATACCACATACTATACCTACTTGAAACATTATCAGGAGAGGACTTGGCTCGATGCAGTGAAAGAGTTCCCCAAGAAGACGATGTCATGGTTGAGAAGCCTTGCCACATCCTCTAAGCCCAATGTCTATGGTAGCGGTTTCAATCCTTATATGCTATCCAAGGACCAGATGGCAATGGTGGAGAAGATGAACAAGGCCATTGGTGTCTTTGTGGACAAGAAGACAAATGTCCTCACTATTTCCTTTACTGACAGAGACGCTCGTGTAGCTGCAATCATGGCGGAGACCATTACCGAGCGTCTGCAAAAAGAGGTTACCGAGTACAGGATAAAGAAGGCTGTCGATGATTGCGTTTATATCGAGGGACTTTATCTTGAGGCAAAGGACAGTCTTGAGGTTGCACAGAAACGTTATGCCGATTTCGTGGACAGCCATAAGAATGTTACAAAGGAGATAGTCCTTGTCGAGAAGGAACGCCTTATGGCAGACAAGGAACTGAAGACTACGATATTCGCGCAGTGGGCACAGCAGTTGTTGTTGGCAAAGGCCAAGGTGCAGGAGAAGACACCTGTGTTCGTGACTCTCAAGCCTGCGGCAATATCTGTGCGCGCTTCGTCTATGGGCAGGGCAATGATGGTTGTTCTCTATGCTTTTCTTGGTGGTCTGTTCGCGTCGGCTTATGTCCTTTTCAAAGAACCGTTCATTGAATCCTGGAACAGAATCAGACGTAAGGAAGAGTAATGATATATATATTGGTCTTTATACTGCTGCTCATACCGGTCATAAGATATGATTGGCTGGCCAAGAGTGGGGGCGAGAGCGGATGGTACTACTTCAACCTTGTGGTATTGATACTCCTTGCCGGCTTGCGTTACAGGGTGGGCGGTGATACATTGATGTATATGTCGATGTATGACGAGATGCCGGCTATGTCCGAGCTAAAGTATTTTGACTTTGATGAGGCACTGTACAATCCTTTATGGTATGTATACAACTCGTTTTTCAGGAGCTTCAGCGATGATTTCACTCTTTTTCAGATAGGTCAGGCTATACTGGTGAACTGTGTATTCTTCTGGTTCTTCAGGAAATATTCACCGCAATATTATTTCTCGGCAATTCTTCTTTATTATGTGGGTTATTATTGTTATTTCAATATGGAAATCATGCGCGAGATCATTTGTGTATGTATCCTTATGCTGATAACTCCCTTTTTGCTTGCAAAACGTTGGATACTCTACTATGCCGGATGTTTCCTTGCGATAAACTTCCATTACTCCTCGGCGGTGATGCTGGGTATTCCTCTTCTTTGTTATATGTTCAGGAAGCCGTCATGGAAATGGCAACTTGTAATAATTGCAGGTATTACAGCGTTGATGACCGTGGTTAATATCATGGCGCTTATAGTCAAGTTGGTAGCGCAGGATGAGAGACTTGTAGAACTTGTGGAGAAATATACTGAAGGTAGTTCTAATTTTACCGGAATGTTCTTCCAGTTGCTTGCAGCCCTTCCTGTTGTGGGGATGATGTACGTACGTTGCAAATGCGAACTAGACTATCGTGACAAGTTCGTATCTATGGCTACAGGTGCAGTCTTTGCTTACTCCTTTGCTATGGGTTTCTTCGCTTTTGCGCGTCTGGCAAACTATTTCATCCCGTTTGTGCTGGTGTTTACCGTGCACACGATCTATTATTTCATATCAAATTGCAACCTGCGCAGCGCACAGGTGTCGACTCTCGTTATGGGATTGTCGGTATTCCTCATCTCGTTCAACTACGGGTTTTACTATCTGCGCGATATGTCCACTTATTACCCCAATACACGTTTCAATGTAATCTTCACTCCATACCATTCTGTGTTTGACCCGGAGATTGACGAACAACGTGAGAGGTTTATGGAGAATTATCGTGATGTGACATTCTTGTTTTAATATTTAATACAAGGAAGCTGTGAATATAAAGAAATATAAACAGGTTATAGAGAATTTCTTCTCACTCTCGGTGCTGAACGCGGTGAATATCGTGCTCCAACTCATTACGTTGCCTTATATTTTGAGCATTGTGGGCAAGGCCAACTACGGTATATATTCATACGTGTTCATGGTTGTGCAGTATATAATACTGTTCTCGACATACGGCTTCAACTTTTCGGCGACAAAAAAGATTTCTCTGCTACGAGACGACAATGCTGCGGTGACCTCTATATATAATGCTGTTATAGGATGTAAGATGTTGATTGCCATTGTTCTGGTTGTTGCCGTTGTGCTTTGTTCCGGCTGGGTGTTCGAAGAAGAAATCGGATTCGTGATGTTCCTGCTCGGTATAGGAATGATTGTAGGCGATATCCTGAATCCGGTATGGCTTTTCCAGGGAATGGAGAAAATGAAGTTTATGACTCTGGTCAACTCCTCGTCGAAGATTATCTTTACAGTGCTTGTTTTCTTTGTTGTCCGCAGTGTCGATGATTTCTATCTGTTGATACTGCTCAACTCCTGCGGATATCTGTTGGCGGGTATATTGAGCGTGTTCCTTGCCTATAAGCAGTTCAATGTGCGTCTGGGAGTGCCACACTTCGGTGACATGATTGCACAGTTCAAGGACGGAGGGGCCATGTTCGGCTCTACATTCGGCATGAACCTTTACCGCAATGCCCATGTCTTGATCCTCAAGCATTTTGCTTCAAACGAGGCTGTCGGCCTTTTCTCGGCAGCCGAGAAAGTCATACACGGCTTCCAGTCTGTGATTCAGCCCGCGGCCCAGGCTCTGTTTCCTCACATGTCATTGAAATTCAAGGATAAGAACACAAAAGAACGCCTTTCTTTGATGAAGAAGGTGATGATGCCTCTTGTAGGGCTGTCAATTGTTGCTGCACTGTTCGTATATATATTTGCCCCTTGGATTTCAGACATACTTTGCGGTAAAGATTTCAGAGAGTGTATTCCTCTTATACGCATAATGTCTCTTGTAATCATTTTTGGCGAGGTGAATTGTATTGCGGGTATTGTGGGACTTGTAAATATGGACAGGCAGAACTATTTCTTCCGTTCTGTGCTTGTGACTGGTGTCTGCAGCTGTCTCATTACGTTGGCGTTGGTGCACAGCTGCGGTGAATATGCGGGCGCAATATCATTGGCGGCCTCTGAGGCTCTGCTTATGGTGATGTGCCTGTACGGATTGTTTAAATATAAAAGAGTGAAATGACAGCTATAATACTTGTAAATTGGAATGGCGCCGATGACACTATTGCTTGCTTGAGGTCATTGCAGATGGCCGCTGGGGATTTCATTGTGGTTATCGCTGATAATGCTTCGGATGATGACTCCCTGCAACGTATAGGTGCATTTATAAAGGAAAATGGTGAGGATGGGCGTTTCTTCCTGCTACCTCTTGACAACAACTACGGTTTTGCTGTGGGCAATAACAAGGCATTGGGTTTCGCAATGCGTTTCTCGCCCGATAGCTATATGCTGCTGAACAACGATACCGAGGTGGAGCCTGATTTCCTGACCCGTCTTATGGCGTTTTCTGTAGCCAACCCGCAGTACCGTGCCCTTACTCCGCGCATAAACTACTTTGACGACAAGAATGTGATTTGGGAGTGCGGTGGAGACATAAAGACCGGACGTCGTGTGCTCAAATATGCAAATATGGATGCAAAGGTGCTTGAGGGCGTGGAATATTTTTCCATAACATCGATATCGGGCTGTGCCCTTTTCTTCTATCCTGAGCTGTTGGACGCCGACGGCAATTTGTTCACTGACCGCTATTTCTTCGGCGAAGAGGACTTTGAGTTCTCTATGCGCATGAAGAAGAAAGGCTTGCGTATGGCGTGTGTCCCCGGCTCTTGCATATATCATAAGGTGGGCCGCTCGCGCAACAAGATGAAAGCAATTGCCAATGTGGGCAAATACTATATGTACTATCTTAACAGACTGATAACCCTGAGACTGCACCTGTCGCCGTGGAAGTTCAGGCTTGTGAAAATGATGTATATGCCCAACTGCTTCCGCTATTTCTACAGTGTCAACCATTCATTCAAGACTTCGTGGAGTCTTATGACAAGGCTGTCAAGAGAGGTGGATAGCAAATATGGGGTAAGCAGGGAGGATTTCCGTGCCTTGATGATTGATAATGATTATTTCGATAAATAAAACTCCCCGTGGATATCAGCAGATTATATCATACAGTACGATACCTTAAACCCGAGCAGTTCTATTTCAGAGCCTTATATAAGGTAAAAGGTGTATGTCGCAAACTCTTTGGCATAAGGCCTTGCTACGTCCGTTACAGTCCCGGGCATCCTCTGTTGTTCAAGGCTCCATGGATAGAGAAGCCTTGCTCTTATAAAGGTGACAATCTCTTTGAGTTCCTCAATGTGTGTGACACGTTCAGCGGGGAGTGGGACAGCAATAGACAGGGCGAGTTGTGGCGATATAACCTCAACTACATGGACTTTCTGCTACAGCCTTCAATGGGTGCAGTGGAGGGTTATGCGTGGATAGAGCGCTTCATTGAAGCAATGCCTGCAAATAAGGTTGCTAATGACCCTTATCCGATATCCTTGCGAGGTATCAATTGGATAAAGTTCGTTTATCTGCATCATGAGAGTCTGTCCGCTGAACAGTTGCAAAAGATTGATACGGCCCTTTATTCGCAGTATCTTATTCTGGCAGGTAGGGTAGAAAGGCATCTCCTGGCAAACCATTATCTTGAGAATGGTTTCTCTTTGCTGTTTGCTGCATACTATTTTGATGACAATAAGTTCTTCAAACTTGCGGAGAAGATTATAAAATCCCAGTTGGAGGAACAGATACTTCCTGACGGCACGCATTTCGAGCTCAGTCCAATGTATCATTGCATAATACTTGAGCGCTTGCTCGATTGCTACAGCATCATTGATAATGGACGTCATAAAGCTTTATCGTCTTTAATGCTCGATAAGGCAAGGCTGATGTTAGGCTGGCTTCAGGCAATTGTGATGAGCGACGGCAATATACCTTTGCTCAATGACTCTGCATTAGGTATTGCACCGTTGCCGGCAGAACTTTTTACATATGCAAAGAAACTCGGTATAGAGTGGAGCGCAGTGCCTTTGGGTGCGAGCGGTTACCGCAAGTTCAATGGCGATAGTTACGATGCTTTTGTGGATGTTGCGGCATTGGGACCTTCATATAATCTTGGACACAGCCACGCCGATACTTTTACTTTTGTGATGAATGTGTGCGGTAAGCCGTTCATTGTCGATACGGGTGTCTCTACATATTCGGCCGGCGAACGCCGGAGTTATGAACGTTCTACTCGTGCCCATAACACGGTTACGGTAGATGGTACTGACAGCAGCCACGTCTGGGGAGCGTTCCGTTGTGCCCGGCGTGCGGCGGTAGAGATAATAAGTGAAGACAAATGTTCGATATGTGCAAAGCATAATGGCTACAGCCCGTTGTCTGTTGAGGTTTACCGCAAATTCGTTGGTCGTGAAGAGGATTTTGAAATTGTTGATGAGGTACGTGGAAGAAATGGCAGGAATTGCACTGCTGCTTTCCATCTTGCCCCTGATGTTGAAGTAATCTCTGTAGACAAGGAAAAGGTCGTAACCTCAAGCGGAACGCTTTCTTTTATGGGTGCTTCATCCGTGGAAGTTGAGGCGGTAGAGATTGCATATGTATATAATAGGCTGCAATATGCCAAGCGTATATCTGTGTCATTTGATGAGAAACTGACTACTATTGTTGCACCCGATCAAACCGATGTGATATGAAAGTATTGTTGTGCTCGCCATACGAGCCTGTTATAAAGGAGAATGCCGGTGGTATTGCAATGTGGGCAAAGCATATTATGGACTTCTACAGGAGTACCGATGACGGTATAAGTATTGAGGTGTTGCCATATAACCGTTCGATTTATGTACATAATGGACTGAATGCCTTTGTGCGTCTTTATAAAGGTGCTACCGATTATCTCGGGCTTATGTGGCAGACACGCAAACGCATCAAGCAAGAGCGCTTCGATGTGTTGCACCTTTGCTCAAGTGCCTTGCTGAGCATTATACGTGATTATATCGTAATGAAGATGGCGCGTAGGAACGGCGTCGCCGGTGTAATGCATTTTCATTGCGGACGTATACCCAAACTCGCTGCAGCAGACGGTTGGCGTTGGAAGATTCTAAAGAAGGCTGTCAAGGCTGCAAGTGCAACGGTTGTGCTCGATGAGGAATCGTACCGGGTACTGCGCTCTAACGGTTTTGAAAATGTATATAAGATTGCGAATCCGTTGTCATGTGAAATGCTGGATAATATTGATAGGTTGGGCCGTGAGATTGTACGCGTGCCTCGTCGTCTTCTTTATGTGGGTCACGTGATACCTACAAAAGGTGTGTATGAACTTGTTGAGGCATGTACCGCAATACCCGATGTCGAGTTGCGCCTTTTGGGCCGTGTAGAGGATGGCGTGAAAGGTGATCTTGAACGGATGGCATCAGCAAAGTCAGGTGAGTGGATGAAGTTGTTGGGAGAGAAAGGACATGACGATGTTTTGCGCGAGATGCTTTCGTGTGACCTGTTTGTCTTTCCTTCGTATACCGAGGGCTTTCCTAATGTGATTCTCGAAGCAATGGCATGCGGAGCCCCGATAATTACAACGGGGGTGGGGGCAATACCCGAAATACTTGACGAGGGAACTGATTCTCCGTGTGGGGTTATTGTTCCGGTGAAGGACGTTAAAGCATTGAAAGAAGCAATTGGCGACTTGATCTGTGATTCTCTGATGAAGAAGAATCTGATAGAGATAGCTCGTGAAAAAGTTAAATCTATGTATTCTGTACCGATAGTGTGGGAAAATTTGATAGAAACATGGAAAGCTGCTACAAACAAAGTTGTCTGATGTTTTTGCCAATAAAGAATTTTGTGATATGAATCATAGCATATTTACAATCAAATAAATAAGTTTATATTATGGGTGACTCATTGTTCAAATACGATTATTATAGATACTTCGGAAACCGTAAAAGCAATTTCTTTAGAAGAATCTTCATGCATTACCCGGTTGAACTGATGTTTCTGCGTGCATTCAGAAAGGCCCAATATTATAGAGGTAAGAAAAGGTTTCTACTTCAATATCTGTATTGGGAGTTGAAGAAAAGACGTCTCTCAACCAAGACTCATATACAGATTCCTACAGTCACTCAAATAGGTAAGGGATTTTATATCGGTCACTTTGGAAGAGTCATTGTAAATCCGCGCGCGGTTTTAGGTAATAATATAACTATAAACACGGGCGTTACAATTGGTCAGACAAATAGGGGTAAGAATAAAGGTGCTCCTGTCATTTCTGATAATGTTTGGATTGGAACAAATGCGGTTATAGTAGGTAAGATAAGCATAGGGACTGATGTCATGATTGCTCCCAATGCGTTTGTCAATTTTAATGTGCCACCTCATTCCATAGTAATAGGTAATCCTGCGAAAATCATAAGCCGTGAAAATGCTACAGAAGGATATATCGAACGTGTCGTGGATGTATAGTATAGACAATTGTATGCTCAATCAGGAAGAACAAAGCCGGATATTGCAATAAATAGTGGTAATAGTGGTAATAAATATGGGTTTTCTTTGTTCTCCGTAGATTATTTTGTATTTTTGTAAGAATAACTCATGCGTGTGAAAGTACTGATTGTTTCATTCTATTACGAGCCGGAACTGGGCGCAGCTCCCAGCCGCATTACGAATCTCGCCAAGGGCCTCAAGGCTTCGGGTGCAGATGTTGATGTGCTTACCTGTCTGCCCAATTACCCCAAAGGTAAGGTGTTCGACGGTTATCGCGGACGCTTCTCCATGAAAGAGACAATCGATGGTATAAACGTGTACCGCTATTGGACGTATGCAACAGTGTCCAAGAACCCTTTCAAGCGCGTGCTGGCTATGACCTCTTATGCGGTTACCATGTGGAGCTTCGCTTTCAAGCGTAAGCTCATAAAGAGCTACGACCGCATCATCG
Source organism: uncultured Bacteroidales bacterium (assembly GCA_937906165.1). Lineage (GTDB taxonomy): Bacteria > Bacteroidota > Bacteroidia > Bacteroidales > Bacteroidaceae > HGM04593. The sequence continues at coordinate 32,243 of CALCYA010000088.1, forward strand.
TTCAGTCTCCGCCGATAATGGTGTCGGCATCAGCAGTTATGCTGTTCTCCAAATTGTTCGGCAAGAATGTAGTGCTTAATGTCTCTGACCTATGGCCAGGTTCGGCAGTGGAATTGGGCTTTGTGCGCGAAGGTAGTCTCACTTTCAAAATCCTTTCACGCCTGGAGCGTTTTATCTACAGGAACTCGACATCCATCATGGGACAGTCCAGGGAAATCCTTGAGCATATAGACGGGATGTTCCCCAGCAAACGCAAATTCCTGTATCTGAACCTGCAACCTCAGACTGCCGCTCCCGTAGAACTCAAGAAACGCAATGACAAGATAAAGATTGTCTATGCAGGTCTTTTCGGTGTAGCACAGGATATGCTCTCTCTCTTGAAGTCAATAGATTTTGTTGCTTTGGGTGTAGAGATGCACCTTTATGGTGGCGGTAACCAGATTGATGAAATCCTCAAATACATTAGTGGCGGTGACAAGAATATCTGGTATCACGGCTACGTGTCAAAGCAGCAGATGAACGAGGAACTGCAACAATACGATCTTTCTATAATTCCACTTGCAACCCATATATACGGAGCTGTCCCCTCAAAAATTTATGATCTGCTTCCTGCCGGTATACCGGTGCTTTTCAGCGGTGGCGGCGAGGGTGCGCGTATTGTAACCGAGAATGGCTTCGGTCTTGTGTCGAAGCATGGTGATTATGTTTCACTTGAAAAGAATATCAAAGTATTTGTAGATATGCCGTCCGAGGAGTATTCAAAGTATGCCGACAATTGTCTGAAAGCTGCAGTGGGCGAATATTCGTTTGCAAAGCAGATGGAATCTTTCTGTAAGTTCCTGGGCGAATGATTCAATGTGAAATCCGGTTGTGTCGGATGTCTTCCGGCTGCAATTTCCTTTAACATTCCTTTTATAAAGATTATTAAACGCCTCCTAATTTTAATGTTGATATTTTTGTTACTTGTAGTTTATTTTATAACTTTGTGCGTTTTATAGAATAATTTGGACAAAAAACTGAAAAATCATATATGAAGGCGTGTTTTATGGGATTGGGTTATATCGGCCTTCCCACTGCTATAATTGCTGCAAAATATGGCATAGAGGTGGTTGGTGTCGATGTAAACCAGGAGGTCGTTGATACAACAAATTCAGGAAAACTACATATTGTTGAAGAAGGCTTGGAGGAACTTCTCAAGGAGGTTATTGCTTCGGGGAAATTCAAGGCTTATGCCCGTCCTCAGGTAGCTGATGCATATTTTATCGTCGTCCCGACCCCGTTCAAGGGAAACCATAAACCCGATATCTCTTTTGTGGAGGCTGCAACCAAGATGGTGCTTCCGTTGCTCAAGGAAGGCGATCTCTTCGTCATTGAGTCCACATCGCCGGTCGGCACAACAGAGAAGATGGCCGAGCTTATATTCGAGAGCCGTCCTGAACTTAAAGGAAAGTTACATATTGCCTACTGCCCAGAGCGTGTCCTGCCGGGCAATATCATTTACGAACTTGTAAACAATGACCGTGTGATAGGCGGTATTGATGAGGCTTCAACCGAAAAGGCAAAGGAGTTCTATTCATATTTTGTGAAAGGCCAGTTGCATTCTACAAACTGCCGTACAGCCGAGATGTGCAAGCTTACCGAGAATGCATCACGTGACGTTCAGATTGCCTTTGCCAATGAGTTGTCATTGATATGTGACAAGGCGGGGATCAATGTGTGGGAGCTTATTGAACTTGCAAACAGGCATCCACGTGTGAATATCCTTCAGCCGGGTTGCGGTGTGGGTGGTCATTGCATTGCTGTTGATCCTTATTTCATCTCTTCGGCATACCCATCGGAGTCACGTATAATATCCGAGGCACGTCAGGTAAACAACTACAAGGCAAAGTGGTGCGCCGAGAAGGTACGTCGTGCTATGGTCGATTATGAACTGAATAATCATCGTGTTCCTGTTGTTGCCCTTATGGGCCTGGCGTTCAAGCCTAACATCGATGACCTGCGTGAGTCTCCGGCAAAGTCCATTGCTTCTCGCGTGTTGCAGTCAAGCAATAACGGGAACGTGATGGTGGTAGAACCCAATATTGAAGAGCATAATGTCTTCAAACTCACAAACTACAAGACGGCCTATGAACATGCCGACATTGTGGTATTCCTTGTGAACCACAATGAGTTTGCCGAGCTGAATTACCGTACAGACGTTGAGGTTCTTGATTTCTGTGGAGTGTTCAAGAAATAAATGATAAATAAAGACATATAAATAGGCGGCTGGATTCAGCCGCCTATTTATATGTCTTTATTTACTCCGATGTTATGGCTCACCGGCAAAGTTTGGGAGCTAAGCAAAAAGTTGAGTGATTCAGGAAAAGAGAGTAACAGAGCGAAAATACTATTGCAATGAAATGTCGTAAGGTAT
>CALCYA010000089.1 GCA_937906165.1 uncultured Bacteroidales bacterium
TAATGTTTTGTCTGTGTTAAAAAGATATTCCCCCTATAGTTTGCAGGTGAACCGATATAATGGTGACCGCACGGCATGCAAGCCATTAATTGAAAACGCAATAAGCTGCCCGCGGGCAGCTTATTGCGTTTTTTCAATTAAGTACAAATTCCCTTATGTCACCATGAATACCCTTCTCGACCTTGAAGTTGCGGGCAAAATTCCTTATGAATTCAAGGGTCACCGCTGATGGCTTGGGAAACTTTTCCTTTTTTAGAGCTTTACGGATAACAGGCTCTGTGATTGGGGTAGATGTTTTATCCATAGGCAGATGGTTTTGGTTCTTTCCTTTGTATTATTAACGTTTACGGGATAAAAATAGTATATGCCGCTGAAGAAAAATTTCTTCAGCGGCATATACTATAAGTGAATCAATAAAATAACGGTTATCTACTTCTTATTCCATTACCAAAGATACATTCTTCTCCATAGCAATGCGTCGCAAGTTAAGCACTGCATAACGCATACGTCCGAGGGCGGTATTTATGCTGACACCAGTGACATCTGCAATCTCCTTGAACGACATATCCTGATAGTAGCGCATGAACACCACCTCGCGCTGGCAATCGGGCAACTCGTCTATGAGCATACGCACATCCTTGAGCACCTGGTCGTTGACCATGCGGTTCTCGATGGTACCCTCGGAATACTTGGCATTGTTCAGAAGATCAATCTCCGACTCGTCGTTAGAGACCGTATTCTCGTTCCTGTCGGTACGGAACTGGTCAATGACAAGATTATGCGCAATACGTGTTATCCAGGCTGCGAACTTGCCGTCATTGGTGTAACGGCCCTGTTGCAAGGTAACGATAGCCTTGACAAAGGTCTCCTGAAAGATATCCTCTGCCACTTCCTTTGAGCGTACGACAAAATAGATGTAATTGTATAACCTGTCCTTATGACGGTTCAGCAGTATATCGAATGCTGAGTTGTTGCCCTCCAAATAAAGTGTGACCAACATATCATCGGTCATCTGCTTTAAGTTCTCCATTATGTTCTTCTTTAAAATTGAAGTAGAGATTTGTCTATAGGCTATTGGTTTTACAGGTTAATAATAGATTTTACGTGGCAAAGAAAAGAAATAAATATCTTAATTCCAAACAATTTTAAAAAAAAACGTCATTTTGATACAATATAACCCATCAATAAACGTTCAGAGTCGACACTCAACACAAGGGGACATCCAATTGTATGCCAAACTTTGACTTTCTATAGGTAAAATGCAAAAAAGTCATTACAGATGTTTGTATATAATAAAATTAAGATAACTTTGCTCCATTAATATAAAAAAACTTCATATTACAAATTAAACAAATAAACCATGAAAAAGATTTACTTTTATTTAACTCTGTTAATGTTTTGCGCCACAGCGTCATACGCTCAAGGGTGGCAAATGACAATTACAGCAGAAAACGGTTTACCCGGTGACAACAGCACGGGAAACTACGTCTTCACCAGCGGGACCATCAAGCCGGATTCTCCCACCAATGTCATCAGGATAACATCGATATCCAATGATGTATTTGAAGCCGAGAGCGGACAGGCCGAGGCCATGAACCGTTTTTCAGCAGGTATATGCGACGTTGTCCGCCGCCAGATTTTCGGCAATCAGCACCCTGTGCTTTCAATTGCCGAATTGGTAGTATATGACGCTGATGGCAACAGCATTCCTTATACTCCAAAGACAAACTCTCCCGAGCCCGACGGTGGTTTCATGGCAGCCTTTGGCATGGGAGGCTACCAGTCACCGTTTATAAGCAATATCAACGATGGCAACGAGGGCACACGCTACATATCTACAAACTACGCTCTCGATAAGAGTGTGACGGCAAAATGGCCGGACAGGTTCCCATACGTCGAGCTTGAGTTGGGAGAGGCTGTTGAAGAATTCTCATTCAAGCTTGTAATGCCGTCAAACGGACCTCACGCCACACATCTTGGTATAACATCAGGCACCGACTATATGCCATATGACAATATCCAGTTTACCCTGGGCGACCCGATACAGAGCGACGAAGAAATCGAGTCACTCACTTCATACGTCATCATTAAGGGTAATGCTCCAGTCTCTACAGCATCTGACGTAACATATCCGGGCGAGCTCTTCATGACATCATCATATGGAGGAACAAAGGACTGCACAGCGGCATCACTTGCAAAGTTTATCCCTGCCGGTGATGGTTATTACTACATCTACTGGATTGCATCGGAGTTATACCTTGCAGATTCTTTCAACGCATCCATGTCATCGACAAACAATGTTGCATACGCCACAAAGGTATATACACTCTCCAACGGCGAAGGCCAATTCGAGATTATAACCAGCGATGGCAAGAACCTCATTCACGATCTCAAGGGATATATAAAGCCACAGAGTGTAAGCAGCACAAGCGACTGGGACAGCAGCACAATGGGCGGTATATACTTTACCATCTACAACGCAAGTACAGATGTAAAAGTCGCTATAGAATCTCTTGAAAAGGCTATTGCCGACGCCGAGGCACGCATTGAGCGCTACAATGGCGAGATGGCTGGTGACGAGGGCGAATTTGCTGCATTGCAGGAGGCTATCAAGGCAGGTAAAGAACTTCTTGAGAAGGGTGGCACATTCAGCGAGTATACAGAGGCCGAGGCAAAAATCAATGAGGCTGTCTTCAATTATGTACGCGTTAGAGCTTATGACCTGTCGGAATCACTGTATGAACTCACCGACAGCGAAGAGATTGTATGGTTCGACAAAGAGCCTGTAATCGGCGGCTACCCATACAAAGAGCTTGAGAAGCTTGAGGAGATATATAACTCCATTATCTACGATATTGAGGATGCTACAGGTATAGGCGAGCTTGAGACATACATTGAGTATATCGAGAATGTCCTTGCAGAATTCTACGCAACAAAGGTCGAGGAGCTCGTTTCACTGCCGATATATGCTGACAGCGATCAGGGCCTGCCCGGCGAGATCATGAACCGAAGCTACTACAGATGGGAGTCTCCTGTCTTCGCCCTTGATAAGGCCATAGATGGAATGCGCATAACATTTACTAAGTCAAGAGGTACCGAAGAGTACAACAACTTCCCCTCTTACGCGTTTGCCGAGTATGAGTTCTACAATCCTGACGGAACAAAAATAGACCTTACTGCATACGACTTTACCACTAACTCAACATCAGCAAGTGAACCGTTAGACAACATCTGCGACGGCAATTACCAGACCTTCTACCAGTCGGCTACAAGCAGAGACGCTCTGGTGACCCCATCAAGCGAGGTATATATAGAGGTGACATTCCCTGAGCCATTGCAGGCATTCTACATCGTGCACACATCACGTGACCAATTCTCTCTTCCTTTGGAACTTGCGCTCACATCAAAAGGCGAACTCTACACAAAACATCTCTTCTCGGAGAACACCTGGAACGCAACTCTTGGCGAGCAGGTAACAGATGTAAACGAGATCAAAGAGAACGAAATTTATGCATTGCGTTCTGCCGGCGAGGGATCATATTGGATCACAGGTACAGAGAAGTTCGACGAGAAGGTTCTGCGTGGCGAGTGCGCTTTCCGTCTTGTTAAGAACAGCGACGGTACATTCAGAATCAAGTCACTTTCATCAGCTGGATACTGGGCCGACACAAAGGTCGAACAGAGCGCATACAGCGTTATATTCGATGAGTGCGCAGCAAACCTCAACATAGTAGCAGGCAGCAACGAGGGATCATTCCGTATCTACAACCACGACGGTGAGGAGGGAACACCTTATTTCATCTACCATAGCGGCAACAAGAGTGTAAATGTAAAAACGATAGAGAGCCTTGATGATTTCACAAGTGACAACGAGTGGCTAATCTACCGTATTACAATGGACACTCCCGAGTATTTCTATCTTACAAACATCAAGGAGGCTTTGGCAGATGCCGACATAAAGGTGGCTGCTGCACCAGGCTTCTTCAGCGTTGTCAGCGACGAATACACTGCTGCTGTAAAGGCTGTTGACGAATGCCTTTCAAGCAGCAACAAGGCAAAGGCTGCGGAAGTTGCTTCAATGATAGACAAAGCCATTGAAAACGTTGACGACAACAACCGTAACGCTATCTCTACAGAGACCGAATACAGAATACGTTCTGCATTCAAGCCATTCTACGACAACCAGGGTGTATACAAGGAGTTGCAGTATGACTATGACAATGCAATAGTCAGATACTATACATGCAGCAGCGAACCCGACGAGACATTCTACTTCATTTTCGAGAAGGAGGAAACCGACGTGAACACATACTTAATAATGTCAAAGTGTGACCAATACAGCTATCTCAACTGCAGCAACGGCTACCTTGAACTTCTTGAGTATGAGACTATATTCAATATTGAACGTATTGCCGGAAGTGCGAAGTACCGTATCTCAGACTACTATGGCGACGGACGTTACCTGTGTGCATCAACACATCAGGACGGCAAGAACTCATGGGCTATCGCACAGTTCGAGTCAATAAGTTCAAGTCCAGAGGCTACAAAGTGGTACATTCTCGATGACAACACTGCTACATCCGCTATTGAATCTGTTGTAGTTGAAGGTGACTCTGCAATCAGCACTGTATACTACACAGCAAACGGAATGTTGCTGGACAAGCCGGTGAAGGGTATCAACATCGTAAAGACAGTATACTCAAATGGCGTAGTGACTACTAAGAAGGTTCTGGTAAAATAAAGCAGACTTTCCATAACAAAATCAGGCGGATATTTAAACATCCGCCTGATTTTATTTACACTATATTTTATCTCCGGCTACCGGAATCCTATTTTTTCATAGACATACCGTCAATGGAAAAGCCACGGAGCAGGTCGGCCACCGGCATACGTTTCTTGCCTGCAAGCTGTACCTCGACCAACGAAATATAGCCCCCATCCACTGCAACCTTTATATATGTCTTTCCGTCTGTTACAAGAGTACCGGCCTCTTTTCCGTGTGCGCAAAGTTCCTTGGCAACCTCATATACCTTGAGAGCAATTTCCTTGCCATCGGGAGCGACAAGTTCACACCAAGCAGCAGGATAAGGGGACATGCCACGTACAAAGTCATAGACCTGTGGCACGCTCTTTGTCCAATCGATGCGGCATGTATCACGGAAGATTTTAGGTGCAGGACGTAGCTCGCTCTCGCATGCATACATCGCTGTCTGGGCAACAGCAGCAACCCCACCGTTGACTATAGCCTCTACTGTGCGCACGACAGTATCACCACCCTGAAGCATCAGTTTATCGTGCAGAGTACCGGCATTGTCATTCTCGTCAATGGCTACGACATCGCGGAAGATCACATCACCGGTATCAATCTCATGCTTTAGGAAGAATGTGGTTACACCCGTTTCCTTGTCACCGTTGATGATGGCCCAGTTGATTGGAGCGGCACCTCGGTACTGTGGCAGGAGCGACGCATGAAGGTTGAATGTTCCCAAGCGTGGCATGTTCCACACACTCTCGGGGAGCATACGGAAAGCGACGACAATCTGCAGGTCGGCACCCCACTCGCGCAATGCTGTCTGAAAAGCTTCGTCCTTGAGTGATTCAGGCTGCAGCACAGGCAGGCCCTCAGCTACAGCGAACTGCTTCACTGGGCTCATCAGCAACTGGTTGCCACGTTTGTTGATCATCTTGTCAGGCATTGTGACAACACCCACAATCTCATAACCGCACTCCGCACACGCACGCTGCTTCTCAAGCAGACGACGCAATGGCTCCACCGCAAAATCGGGTGTGCCAAGATATACTATTCTAAGTTTTTCCATTGTCAATCAGATGTAAATTCCAATAAAGTCTTTCGATAGGCTGTAAAGATTGCTGACTTCGAGATAAAGCCGATATACTCGCCGTTGATATCCTCAACAGGAAGGTTCCATGCGCCACTTTCTTCGAACTTACGCATCACGGCCTCCATAGGTTCCTCAATGCTCAGCCTCTCTGTAACCTCACGCATGAGAGTTGCAACAGAGTAACGGTGATACAACTCCTGACGGAACATCATGTGCCTTATGTCATCAAGATAGATGATACCCACAAGACGGTTGGCGGCATTCACGACAGGGAAGATATTTCTCTTTGTCTTTGCAACCACCGATGTCAGTTGTCCCAAATCCATATCGGGACTGACGCACATGAAATTCTTCTCTATAACATCGGACACCTTGAGGATTGTGAGCACGGCCTGGTCCTTATGATGTGTAATAAGTTCTCCGCGCTGCGCAAGACGAACTGCGTAGATGTTATTGCTGTCGAACATTCTGACTGTAAGGTATGAACATACCGACACAATCATAAGCGGCAAGAAAAGAGCATATCCACCAGTGAGCTCCGCAATGAGGAATACACCTGTCAAAGGAGCGTGGAACACACCCGACATGAGAGCAGCCATTCCGAAGAGGGCAAAATTCTTGTCGGACACAGGCATACCGATTCCCGACATATTGCACAATCCCGCAAAAAGATATCCTGTGACACACCCAAGGAAAAGACTGGGTGCAAATATACCACCACAACCTCCACCGCAGTTGGTAACTGTTGATGCAACCGCCTTGAAGAGGATTATGAACAGCATATAAAGGAACAACAGCTTCGCGTGACCGTAGAAAAGGGAGTTCTCAAGGATTATATTCTCCGAAGAACCGTTGATGAGATGGATGATTGTCTCGTATCCCTCACCGTAAAGTGGCGGAAAAAGGAATATGAGCACACTCAGAATGCTACCGCCGATGGCCAATTTCACATATGGGTTGTTCAGTTTCTTGAACTGTCTCTCAATGGCAACCGTAACGTGAGTAAAGTACAATGACACAAGACCGCACACCACACCGAGCATCATCACATGAGGTACACGTGCTATACTGAAGGCATTCTCCATGTGGAACTCGAAGGTAGCCTCGGTACCCATTAGTATATATGATAGCGTTGCAGCTGTAACACTTGAAATGAGCAATGGCAGCAATGACGACATCGTCAGGTCGAGCATCAGTACCTCAATCACAAAGACCAGACCCGCAATAGGAGCCTTGAAGATACCCGATACGGCCCCGGCGGCACCACAGCCTATCAGAAGCATCATCACCTTCTTCTCCATTTTGAAGAAGCTGCCTAAATTGGAACCTATGGCTGAGCCCGTCATTACAATCGGCGACTCGGCACCGACTGAACCACCGAAACCGATGGTTATACCACTGGCAATCAGTGATGACCATGTATTGTGACGCCTTATCTTACCCATGCGGCAGGAGATGGCATAAAGCACCTTCGTTACTCCATGGCTTATATCGTCACGGACAATCTTGCGGATAAAAAGACCTGTAATCAGGATACCGATGACCGGGTATACAAGATAGAGCCAGTTGAACGTATGGGCATCGAAGCCTCCAGTCAACAGATGCTGGATAAAGTGGATAAGATGCTTGAGTGCGTATGCAGCAAGTGCAGAAAGAATACCGACCACAAGACTCAACAACAGAATGAACTGATTCTGCGGTATATGCTTCTCACGCCATTCTATAAAGCGGTCAAGCAAGCTGATATCCTTTTTATTCTTTTCCATCACTCCCTTATAACGGTTACGGTGCCGTTGGCTGTCAGTTTAATTATACTTGAAGACTTTGCAGTCCCTTTCTCAAGCTGCTTGTAATTCACAACATAATCTACCGCATCGATTATCTCGGGAGAGATCTCGCTGTAGTTATTGGGGGTGGGCTCTCCGCTGACATTAGCGGAAGTAGAAACCACCGGTTTCTGGAAACGGTAGCACAGCTCCTTAGAGAAGAGTTCCGATGTCACGCGTATGCCCACGCTGCCGTCCTCGGCCACAAGATTTGGGGCCAGGTTACGCGCCCCGTCGTAAATTATCGTCAGCGGCTTCGTGGTCAGCTCAATAAGGTCCCACGCTACAGCAGGCACATCGCCCACATAACGTGCAAGACGGTCGGCGCTGTCGACAAGCAGCAGCATAGCCTTGCTGTCGGCACGTTTCTTGATTTCGAACACACGCTGCACAGCAACGGCGTTGGTCGCATCACAACCGATACCCCACACGGTATCTGTGGGATAAAGGATTACCCCACCCTTGCGCATTATTTCAACGCATTTCTTTGCTTCCTCGGCAATTGTTCCCATGACCTTATCTTTTAAAATTCACTTGTAAAGTGGAAACGGATAGACTTGAAGTCATTCTGTGCCATCTGAAGCACATAATTGCTGTCGGCCAGAAAGACGTCACGTCCCTCGATATCCTTTGCCATATATTGGTACTTGCGTTTCTTGAAGCTCTCAAGTTCAGCAGGGTCATCACTCTCAATCCAGCAGGCCTTGTACAGGTTCACAGGCTCCCAACGGCACTTTGCGTTATACTCGTTCTCGAGACGGTACTGTATGACCTCGAACTGGAGCTGACCAACCGTTCCGATGAGCTTGCGCCCGTTATGCTGATTGACGAAGAGCTGTGCCACACCTTCACCCATAAGCTGGTCGATACCTTTCGCAAGCTGTTTGGTCTTCATTGGGTCGGCATTCTCGATATACTTGAACATCTCGGGAGAGAAGCTTGGCAATCCCTTGAAGTGAAGCATCTCACCCTCGGTAAGTGTATCACCAATCTTGAAGTTTCCGGTATCGGGCAAACCGATGATATCACCCGGGTATGCCTCCTCTATTGTACTCTTGCGCTGTGCCATGAACTGTGTCGGTGAAGAGAAACGCAGGTCTTTACCCAAACGTATGTGACGGTAAGGGGTGTTACGCACAAATTTTCCAGAACAGATTTTACAGAACGCTACACATGAACGGTGGTTAGGGTCAATGTTTGCAGTAATCTTGAAGATAAAACCGGTAAACTTGGGATCCTCGGGGTTTACCATACGCTCCACAGCCTGCACAGGACGTGGACTCGGAGCTATCTTCACAAAACAGTCAAGAAGCTCCTGGACACCGAAGTTGTTCAGAGCCGAACCGAAGAATACCGGTGCCACCTTGGCATCGAGATAATCCTGCACATTGAACTCGGGATATACACCGTCGACAAGCTCAAGGTCGGAACGGAGTTTCAAGGCAAGATCCTCACCGATATTCCTGTCGAGTTCATCACTATTGATATCTATCTCGACCTTCTCGGTCACACGCTGCTTGTTTGGTGTGAAGAGGTCGAGTTTCTGCTCGTAAATATTATATACTCCCTTGAAACGTGATCCCTGGTCTATTGGCCAACTGAGCGGGCGCACTGCAATCTGCAGTTCACTCTCGAGCTCATCAAGAAGTTCGAAAGGATCGCGTCCCTCGCGGTCCATCTTGTTCACATATACAATCACCGGAGTGTTGCGCATGCGGCAAACTGCCATAAGCTTGCGTGTCTGTGTCTCCACACCCTTCGCGCTGTCGACAACAATGATTACACTGTCTACTGCCGTGAGTGTGCGGAATGTATCCTCGGCAAAATCCTGGTGACCCGGAGTATCGAGGATATTTATCTTGTAGCCTTCATAATCGAACTCCATAACAGAAGTGGTGACAGAGATTCCACGCTGTTTCTCAATCTCCATCCAGTCCGATGTGGCTGTTTTCTTTATCTTGTTTGATTTTACCGCTCCGGCAACCTGAATCTGGCCACCGAAAAGCAACAACTTCTCGGTAAGGGTTGTCTTACCGGCATCAGGGTGCGAAATTATCGCAAACGTTCTTCTTCTTCCAATCTCTTCCTGTACGCTCATCTATACTAATATCTTACTAAATTATCCTATTCTATTCTTCGTCCAAATTGAGTCTACCCTCCTCATCCTCCTTGAAATAGAGTGAAAGCATTGACACAAAACGGCTTATCTCATTTGTTGCCTTCAGAGTCTCTTCATTAATCTCCCTCTTCTGCAGTTTCATCAGCCATACCATATACAGGGCATCGAAACAGTTCTCCAGTTCGCCCTTGCCACGTCCCTCGCTCTTTGTCCTGAACTCGACAATAAAAGGCAATGCCTTGTAGTATGCAGCCGAGTAGAACGGCATCTTCGGCGACTTGAGCAGACGCAGATGCAGGTCGGTAAGGTTTATAAGGACATTGTTGTTTATCTGCATATGCCCCTTTTCCTTTACATCCTCAAGACGCATCATCTCAATGAGATTTCCGTACCACTCCACCAGTTCATTTTCCGCCTCAAGTGTGAGGTTATACGGCTTTACCAGGACTTCCTTAATCCTGTCCAAAGACATGTTATTGGCCCGGATGATATCCTCAACCTGCCACATATATAACAGATACTCTGCTATATTCTTTTTCCTAAGTTCACGTGAAATAAACAAAGCAAATACTATTTAATGAAATGACCAAGTTCCTGTTGCGACCAGAAGGGCACCGATAAACGAGCCTATCATTACTGCAACACCAATCACACGGTTGATTATCCACACGCCACGCACATCGAAGCGGCTACGCAACTTGTTCACCACATACGTTATGAAAAGCCACCAAAGCATGGCACCACCGAAGATAGAAAGATAGCCTATAAACTGCTGGTATATCGGTTGGTCGGGCAACATGAAATTCATGGGTGTAAAGAGAGCCAGGAAAAGCAGTATTATCAACGGGTTCGAAAGTGTAATAAAGAAACCGGTGATACCGTTTCGCAAAAGGTTACTCTTGTTATGGCTCACATTGCGTGTGTTCCGCATCGGGTTGGTACGATATGTATGCACACCGAAAAAGAACATAATGATCGCTCCAATCAACTGCATCCAATACAGAGCCGACGCATTATGTATGAAATCGTAGAGGAATGACAGGCCGTAACCGGTAATGAGAGCATACAGGATATCGCTGAACGCAGCTCCTGTGCCAGTCACCAGACCATATATACGGCCTTTATTCAGTGTCCTCTGCACACACAAGACACCGACCGGACCCATTGGCGCCGAAGCGACAAGGCCTATGAGGATTCCCTTGACAACAACCTCCAATGTCGTTATTTGGGAAAGCAGACTCTGAAAAACGTCATTCATATTGCAAATTTGCTATTTTTTTATGAATTAAACGCTATAAAACCGCTTTTTTATTAAAAAAAGTTACATTTTCATCCCTATTGATAAGACACGACTTAAAATCTCCGATAAAAACAGTGATAATTCCACTAATCGTCCCCTCTTCAAAAGTGCTCATTCACTCTTTTCCGAAGCCGGAGTCTCTTCACTACCCTTACTCTCGTCCTTGACAATTTCAACATCCTCAACAGGCACCACCTCATTCTTTGAAGCCTTACGGGACATCACAGCCACTACAATGTCAGACAAGGCCAACACCACCGCGCAAATACCGATAGCAACAGCTATGGCCGATACAGCCTCCCAGGTCCTGAAGAACAGGAATGCTGACACAGCCGCAATAACCAACGGCACAACCAGCATTTTCCAGCCTCCTTTTTTTACAAGACGCAGAGCCACATACAACTGATGCAGAGCCACCACAAAAAGAAGGACAGCCATCAACTTGACAAAGACATTCTGGAAAGTCAACGGATAGACAATGAGCCAAAGTCCGAAAGCCATACTGCCGACATCAATTACAGCTATTGCTATCGAGGGTAGTTTCTGAGCCTCTTTTCTTGAGACATACAGACTCACCAGCGAAACAAGTGCCGGCAAGAAAAATGCAATACCCGCCAACCTTATCAAAAGTTCCATCGCACTACCGCTCATAACTATGAGCAGAATACCTATCACAAGAGTTATCAAACCGCGGACAAGACCATTATTCATGACTATCAATTTAAATTACTTATATATAACACCCAAACAGGGCATCTATCTTGACTTACACACAAATATAGTAACAAACGAGCGAGGAATACGAAGCTTGCTTCAGTATTTTTCACAGCGGCAACGCGAAATAAGCGTTGCTTGCGACAACTGAACCTTTAGGTTCACAAAGGAGTGCGGCTCGCCACCCTATAGTATATATTCGCGGGATACCGCAAATATAGAAAAATAATATCTGTTATTTAAGGAGCTGTTTGAATTTCTAAAAATTATTTTGCAGGAACACGATAACAAGGCCGTCTTCCTCTACACAACGTGCAGCGTAATCACTGTCGGGGAGCTCCCTGCACCCTTTCAAAGAAACAGTCAGTAAACCGTCGGGCGCAGGAAAAGGCGAAAGCAGCAGGACATTATCCTTATAAGTCCCCCCGACATTGCCAACAAGTTTGAAGAGTGCCTCGCAAACACACCAGCGTATAAGCAATGCCTTATTTGCCGTTTCGGGAGACAGAGATGCAACATCCGGCTCCTTCATGAATTTACGGGCTACAACAGAAGCATCCCTTGAAGAGAGTTCCATATCCACTCCGAACGGTGCTGAAAACGAATGTGCCAACAAGACATAATCACGTGTATGGGAGATACTTATAAAGCCATCAGCCCCCACAAGGAAAGGCTTTCCGCACTCATCGTACACAATACGCGCATCCTTGCCGCAAAGACGTGCAAGAAGCACCCTGACAGCAAGCCATTCCTGGCGGCGGCTGCAACTTTTCATGTGCGCCGCCTCGACAGCACATTCAGGTGCAACAAGAGACGACAGTTCTTCTGTCGTCTCTGTTATCTTCCACACGGCAACATCAATGTCACCTATCTTGAATTCTTTAAAAATCGGCATTTTATTCAGCCTTCAAATCACTATCAGAAACCGACACCGGCAAGGTAGCCTTGATTTTTACTATCCTATGCTTGTCCTTCTCCATAACCTCAAATGCAATCCCGTTGCATACAATCGTCTCATTCAACGCAGGGAACTCACCCTTCACCTCAAGAAGAAGACCTGCCAAGGTGTCAGCCTCACCCGCCACCTCTTCAAAGTCATCGCTGTCGAGCGATGTTATCTTGTAAAAATCGGAAAGCATTGTACGTCCGTCAAAAAGATACACATTATCGGCAAGCTGTTCATAAGATCTCTCAGGTTCGTCGAACTCATCATTTATTTCACCTACAATCTCCTCAATGATGTCTTCAAGCGTTATGAGTCCCGAAATGCCACCGAACTCATCCACCACCATAGCCATATGCACCTTCACTGTCTGGAAATCACACAACAGATCATCGATTTTCTTTGTCTCCGGAACGAAGAACGGCTGGCGCAACAATGTCTGCCAACGGAAATTATCGCTTTTATTCAGATGCGGAATAAGATCCTTGATGTAAAGCACACCGCGGATGTCGTCCTGCGTCTTTCCATAGACAGGAATACGCGAATATGCATTCTCCTCGGCACATTTTAGAACGTGCGAATATGGTGCATGAATATCCAGCATAACCATATTCAAACGCGATGTCATGATATCCTTCACAGTCTCGTCACCGAAACGGATAATACCTTCAAGCATCTTCTTCTGGTCGCCTATCTCCTTTTTATCGGTAAGCTCCAGAGCCTGCTCAAGTTCATCGACCGAAAGGAGGTGATTCTTCTTCGACACCAATCTTTGGGTAAAAGTTGTGGATTTCACAAGGAAAGACGAGAATGGACTCAACACACGCGAAAGCAGATAGAATCCTCCCGAAACAAAACGTGCGAAAGGCAACACATTGCTTTTTGAGTATATCTTTGGCATGACCTCTCCAAACAGCAACAGCAGGAATGTCAACAAAACGGTAAGCAACAAGAACTCAAGCCACTCGGCACCTTCACCGAAATGGAGGATATCCATAAAGAAAAAATTGAACAGCATGACTATACCCACATTTACAAAATCGTTGACAATCAAAATGGTAGCCAACAATTTCTCTGGGTTAGCCAATAGCCCTAAAATTCGCTTGTCACAGGCAGACTTTGACTCGGCAAGTTCATCAAGCTGGGTACGGGTCAAAGAGAAGAACGCCATTTCGGAGCCCGATGCAAAAGCCGAACACATCAGAAGGAACACGGCTATCAACAACGCGACAATTGCACTTACCGACGGTGCAGTCACATACACATCGGGAAGCGCAAAAGAATGTATCTGCGCAAAAGCAGTTAGAAATGTATCCAAAATATCAGTTTTATTTAATTAGAAAGGGGCACCCGATGGCGACGAAGGATCGTTTGCTGGCGCAGCACCGGTGCCACGGGATGAGAGCATCTCCATTGTCTCGGCAAGAATCTCTGTGCGGTAACGACGGATACCGTTCTGGTCCTCGTAAGTGTTTGTTCTTATTTTTCCCTCGATATAAATTCTGTCGCCTTTATGTACATAGCGCTCAGCAACCTCGGCAAGGCCACCCCAAAGCACGATATTGTGCCATTCGGTACGCTCGGGAACCTGAGTGCCGTTCTGCAAAGTATACGCACGCTCGGTAGTAGCAAGAACCATGTTCGCTACAGCCACATTACGGTCAAGGTGACGGACATCAGGGTCTTTGCCTACATTTCCTATTAGAATAACTTTATTTACTGACATATATTTCTTATGTATTAAATTCAAAAACCGATGCAAAGTTAACAAATTAAGATTGCGCTGTCAAGAGTTTTATTATAAATATTTATATTATCTTTACATACATATGCAATGTGGACAAAACGGCCAATAAAGACAAAACACCCTATTCTATTGGACATTAAACAAATATTTTTTGCAAAAAATAAGCCATAAATTTCGGCGATAGCAAAAAAAGCTATATATTTGTAACCCGAAATTTAAAACATTGACTTTTAATATAAATCGTAGTAAAGATGACAAAAGCAGAGATTGTAAATGAGATTGCGAAGAAGACAGGTATTGAGAAATCTGTGGTTTTGACTACTGTAGAGTCCTTTATGGATGTTGTAAAGACTTCATTGTCAAATCAGGAGCCAGTATATTTGCGCGGTTTTGGTAGTTTCATCATCAAGCACAGAGCTGAGAAGACAGCCCGTGATATCCACAAGGAGAAGACCATCACCATCCCGGCACACAACATTCCGGCATTCAAGCCAGCCAAGACTTTCGTAAGCGATGTAAAAAAATAATGAGTGATTAATTTATAAATTGTAAAACTATGCCAAGCGGAAAGAAGAAAAAAAGACATAAAATGTCTACTCACAAGCGTAAGAAAAGACTGAGAAAGAACAGACATAAGAGTAAGTAATTCAGTCTGCGCAAACACAAAAAACAAACTTGCGAGAAAAGGTTTCCAGAACTCCGGGTTTGTTTTTTGTGTTAATTGAAAAGGCTATTGGCCTTGCCTTTAAGTAAAAAGGCCTGCTAAATCAAATGATAGTATTGTGACAAGCGAACTTATTGTTGATGTTCATTCACAAGAGATTTCCATAGCTATTACCGAAGAGAAACAGCTCGTGGAGTTCCAGCGTGAAGAACAGACCGAAACATTTTCGGTAGGCAACATCTATCACGGGCGCGTCAAAAAGATTATGCCCGGTTTGAATGCCTGCTTTGTTGATGTCGGTTCCGAAAAGGAAGCATTCCTGCACTATTCTGATTTAGGTCCACAATTTTACTCTCTTCAAAAATACCTTAAACAGGTCACAAGCGACCGCAAGAAGAGTTTCCCTATAGCCAAGGCATCGATAATGCCGGAGAAGAAAAAAGAGGGAAACATTTCCGAAGCATTGCAAACGGGGCAGGAGATTCTTGTACAGATTACCAAAGAGCCCATAAACACCAAAGGGCCAAGACTGACCTGCGAGTTGTCGTTTGCCGGACGATTTTTGATACTTATCCCGTTTGAGGACAAGGTATCGGTATCATCAAAGATAAAGTCCCCCGAGGAGCGCACACGCCTCAAGCAGCTCTTACAGAGCATAAAGCCAAAGAATTTCGGCATAATAGTGCGCACAGTTGCCGAAGGCAAGAAAGTTGCCGAACTTGACAGCGAGCTGCGTTCGCTCGTAAGCAACTGGGAAGCACTCGTGGGAAAGGTGCAGAAGAGCACCAAACCGCCTACAATGGTTCACGAAGAGTCGGACAGGACACTCGCCCTGTTGCGCGATCTCTTCAACCCTTCGTATGAAAGCATACACGTGAATGACATTGAGGTGTACAAAAGAATAAGGGAATACGTTTCGGTAATTGCTCCCGAAAGTGTAGATATAATCAAATTGTATCGCGGAGAGCAGCCCATATTCGACCACTTCGGAATAACAAGACAGATAAAATCCTCATTCGGCAGGATTGTATCGTTCAAAGGCGGAGCATACCTTGTGATTGAGCACACCGAGGCCCTCCACGTCGTTGACGTGAACAGCGGCAACAGGGCACGCAACGGTGCCAGCAGCCAGGAGGAGAATGCCCTTGAGGTAAACCTCGGAGCCGCAGACGAACTGGCACGCCAGTTGAGGCTCAGGGATATGGGCGGTATCATTGTCGTTGACTTCATTGACATGGACAAGGCCGAACACCGCCAGGCCCTTTATGAAAGGATGACCGAGAACATGAGCCGAGACAGGGCAAAGCACAACATACTGCCCTTGAGTAAGTTCGGTCTCATGCAGATCACACGCCAGAGAGTGCGCCCTGCAACAAATCTGGAGGTCGAGGAGAGCTGTCCGGTGTGCCACGGAAAAGGAAAAATCCAGCCGTCGGTACTGTTTACAGAGACACTCGAGAGTAAGATTGAGACACTGGTAAACACCATTGGTGTCAAGAGATTTAAATTACACGTACACCCGTACGTTGCTGCATACATCAACCAGGGTATGATCTCCCTGTACAGGAAGTGGCAGTTCCGTTACGGAATGGGAATACGGGTCATTGCCGACCAGAAGCTTGCATACCTTGAGTATCATTTCTACGACAAGGATGGCAACGAGGTTGACATGAAAGAGGAATCGGAGATAAAGAAATGATTGCAACACAGCAATCATCCATAGACGAGCGGTGGATGCCATAGCATCCACCGCTTTTATTGGTTACCCAGACAAGCGGATGATGAAATTTCAGGTTCACCTGCAAACTATAGGGGGAATATCTTTTTAACACAGACAAAACAT
>CALCYA010000090.1 GCA_937906165.1 uncultured Bacteroidales bacterium
CTACGACCCCCTGATTAACAGTCAGGTGCTCTAACCGACTGAGCTACTGAAGAATATATTTGGAGTTTCTCATTAAAAAAGCGAGGCCACTGCCCGCTTGCTCTTCAGGTAGGACTTGAACCTACGACCCCCTGATTAACAGTCAGGTGCTCTAACCGACTGAGCTACTGAAGAATTTTGACTCCTTTGTCGTTTGACGTTGCAAAAGTAGTACATCTTTTTATTCTGTGCAAATTTTTATTGCTTTTTTTCGGCGTAATGATAAAAAAAGGCACAAACAGGACTAATAACATATTAAAAATAGTAAAAAGCAATGATAAAATGCCGTTTTAAGAGAGCAAAAGAGTATCTTCGCAGACGATAAACAAAAAACGGCCTTAGTATATGAAAGCAACATACCGATTTGCAGTGCTGTTGTTGGCACTGCTCTTTATAACACCTGCAAACATTTTTGCCGACGACAAGCACAAGTTCCGTCTGGCACGTCAGTTGGCGGTCTTCAATGCCATAGTCAAAGACCTGAACCTGTTCTATGTAGACAGTATCATGCCCGACAAGATGATAAACAAAGGCATTGAAGCGATGCTTCGCAACCTTGACCCTTATACAGTCTACTACCCCGAAGACAAAGACGAGGAACTGAAGATGATGACCACAGGAAAGTATGCCGGAGTAGGTTCTACCATACGTTTCCACAAGGACAAGAACACCACTGTATTTACCGGACCTTATGAGAACATGCCGGCATTCAAGGCTGGAGTGAGGGCAGGAGATGCAATCATCTCCATTGACGGCAAAAAGACCGAAGGGCTGAGTGTTGACAGCGTTAGCGACATGCTCCGTGGTGAGCCGGGTACAAAGCTCACCGTTGTTGTTGAGCGACCTGGAAAGAAGGAGAAACTCACATTCAAGCTCGAGCGTGAGAGCATTGCCTTGCCTGCAATAAGTTACTACGGAATGCAGAAGGAGGACATTGGCTACATAGCACTTGAAAGTTTTACCGAGAATTGCGCCAAGGACATGCGCCACGCAGTTGTGGACCTGAAGAAAAAAGGCGCGAGGTCGTTCATCATTGACCTCAGGAGCAACGGAGGCGGCCTGTTGGACGAAGCCATCGAGATTGTAAACCTTTTCGTTCCAAAGGGGAAAGTCATTGTTACCACAAAGGGAAAGATAAAGCAATCCAACGAGACCTTCGAAACCCGACGTGAACCCATTGACACAGAGTCACCCATAGTGGTGCTTGTAGACGGACAGACAGCATCGGCATCGGAGATTGTTGCCGGAGCATTACAGGACCTCGACCGCGCAGTAATCATCGGCTCACGCACATTCGGCAAGGGACTGGTGCAGAGCACACGCCCCGTAAGCGGCGGAGGACACCTGAAACTCACAACAGCAAAATACTATATCCCGAGCGGACGCTGTGTACAGGCACTCGACTACTCGCACATGATTGAGGACGGGAAGACCACACGTGTCCCCGACAGTCTCACCAACGTATTCCACACGGCCGCAGGACGTGAGGTGCGCGACGGCGGAGGCATACGTCCCGACATTGAACCTAAAGGAGAGGAACTTTCTACACTAATCTTCCATCTTCTGCAAGATATGACCGTTTTTGATTTTGCGACAGAGTTCTGTCTCAAGAACGAAAGCATTGAACCTGCATCAACCTTCACCATCAGCGACGAGACTTATGAAGAGTTCAAACAGTTCATCAAGGCAAAGAACTTCAGCTACGACCTGATGAGTGTAAAAGCTCTTACCGACCTGAAGAAACTGGTTGAGCTGGAAGGTTTCAAGGAGATTGTAAAAGAAGAGATAGAGTCTCTTGAGAAAAAGCTACAGACCAACCTCGACCATTCACTTGAGCATTTCAGCAAGGATGTGAAGACACTCATCGCCGACGAGATAGTGAGACGCTATTATGGTGATAAAGGCGGTATAATCTACAATCTTCGCGAAGATACTGACATTCTTGAGAGCTACAAGATATTGGGAGACAAAGAGAAGTACAATGAAATACTCACTCCCAAAGCAAAAGATGCGAAGGAAACAAAAGAATAACAATCAAACCGGGTGACCAACAGTTACCCGGTTTGATTGTTGAAAATTTGAATAAAAGAGGAATGCAACGCACTGTGTTACGCCATAGTCCGTTTCTCGGTCACCGGCATTGACACAAGGAAGCTACTCCGTCAGGACAGCCTCTACCCCATCGCCATTAATGGATATCTCGATATTAGAGTTGTTGCCGACTCTCTTAGACAATGTATCACCGGAAACTCCGCCTATGACACGAAGCATTGATTCGGATGAAAAATAAGTTATCTCACGGATAATCTGTTTCCCGTTTTCGACAACCGTATCATTCTCATAATAACGGTTCACTCTCAACAACGTATCTTCATAGAGCGCAGGCGATGAGAATACAAGGCTGTCATCAAGCAGCACATCGCATCCGGCGCCACTGCCATCACCGGTAACATGAATATTGTATACAAACATTTTTGATTCCACATTTCTGGATGCTTCACCCATCGCATAATAGACAAAAAGCACCATAGTGAATATTAGGACGGCAAAGAAAAACACACTGCCGTATAAGAACCTTAGGTTTGACCTTGAACTCCTGTTTACTTTCATAATAGAACATTTTGCAGGCGAAGATAGGTATTTTTCCTCTTTCACATACCACGAATGGGAGATAATTATGAGGTAGACGGTTATTATACGAAAAAAGGCAAATACCTTTATAGAAAAAAGAGTGAAACATTTGCACAGGATAGTTATTATTAGTAATTTTGCAGTGTAAGATGATGATGAGGGGCCGACAAGCCCCTCTTTTTCATATAATCCGCTAACAGAGAATCACACCATACAATCTAACATTGAAAAGCGATATGATTGACAGACAACAAGTAATCGATTTGACAAACGAGTGGCTTGCCGACAAGGAGTATTTTTTGGTAGATGTCGTTATCAGCAAGGACGACAAGATAACAGTAGAAATTGACCACGCCGAGGGTGTGTGGATTGAAGACTGCGCCGAGTTGAGCCGCCACATCGAGAGTGGCTTGAGCCGCGAGACAGAGGATTACGAGCTTGAAGTTGGTTCAGCAGGTCTGGGCCAGCCGTTCAAAGTACTGCAGCAATACCAGAACCATATTGGACTGGAGGTTGAGGTATTGGGCAAGGACGGCAAGAAACACAAGGGAATACTCAAGGAGGCAACAGCCGAGGAGTTCACTGTCACCATCAGCAAGAAAGTTAAGATCGAGGGCTCCAAGCGCCCGCAGCTTGTCGAGGAGGATATGCATTTTACCTACGACAGCATCAAGTACACGAAGTATATTATAAATTTCAAATAAAATGGCAAAGAAAGACGAAACAATCAGCCTTCTTGATACATTTCAAGAATTCAAGGAGTCGAAGAACATCGACCGCACTACAATGATCAGCGTACTTGAGGAGAGCTTCCGTAAGGTACTTGTAAACATGTTCGGCACAGACGAGAACTACTCGGTTATCGTCAACCCCGACCGTGGTGACTTCGAGATCCAGCGCCGCCGTGTTGTCGTAGCTGACAACGAGGTAAAGGACAGCAATTTCGAGATTTCACTGAGCGAGGCACAGCTCATCGACGACACCTTCGAGGAGGGTGAGGAGGTCAGCGAGATCGTGAACTTCGCAGAGTTCGGCCGCCGCGCAATCCTCAACCTGCGCCAGACACTTGCTTCAAAGATTCTGGAGCTTGAGAAGGACAGTCTCTACAACAAGTACATCGAGAAAGTAGGACAGATAGTAAGCGCCGAGGTTTACCAGATTTGGAAGAAGGAGTTGCTCCTTGTAGACAGCGAGGGCAATGAGCTCATACTCCCCAAGAGCGAGCAGATTCCAAGCGACTTCTACCGCAAGGGTGACAACGTACGTGCCGTGGTTGCAAATGTCGACAACCAGAACAACAACCCTAAGATTATCCTCAGCCGTACATCACCTATGTTCCTGCAGCGTCTCTTCGAGCTGGAGGTACCCGAGATCAACGACGGACTCATCACTATCAAGAAGATTGCCCGCATCCCAGGCAAGCGCGCCAAGATTGCAGTGGAGACATACGACGAGCGTATTGACCCGGTAGGTGCCTGCGTCGGTGTAAAGGGTTCACGTATCCACGGCATCGTACGCGAGTTGCGTAACGAGAACATCGACGTTATCCCTTACACATCCAACATCGAGCTCTTCATCAAGCGTGCATTGAGCCCTGCTAAGATTCAGGAGATCACTCTTGACGAGGAGAAGCGCGTTGCAGACGTGAACCTCAAGAAAGAGGAGGTATCACTTGCTATCGGTAAGGACGGCCTCAACATCAAACTTGCAAGTATGATCACCGACTACACAATCAACGTATACCGCGAGATCGACGCACAGCAGGAGGATGACATCTACCTTGAGGAGTTCAGCGACGAGATCGAGGAGTGGGTAATCGAAGCAATCAAGAATATTGGCCTTGACACAGCAAAGGCAGTACTTAACGCCCCAAGAGAGGTTCTCATTGAGAAAGCCGACCTTGAGGAGGACACTGTTGACCACGTCATTGAGGTTCTGAAGGCAGAATTCGAGGACGAGGAGTATGACGACAACGAAGAATAAACTAAAAAGAGGAGAGTACTAATGAAGATAAGATTAAATAAAGTACAGAAGGAGCTTAATCTTGGCTTGAACACAATCGTGGAGTATCTGCAGAAGAAGGGATTCGAGATAAAGGAAGACCCTAATGCTGTTGTACCCGAGGAGGGTTACAATATGCTCATCGAGGAGTTCAGCGCCGACAAGAAAGCCCGCATACAGTCCGACAATTTCCTGAAGGAGCGACAGAACAAGGAGAAGCCTAAGAGCATCACCATTGAGGAGCCCAAAAAAGAGGAGCCCAAGCCTGCCCCTGCAGTTATTGTCGAGACACCGAAGGTAGAGCCCGAGGTAAAAGAGACACCGAAGAAGGAAGAACCTCTTATCAAGGTAACACGCAGGATTGACCTTGACGCACTCAACAAGAAAAAGGTCGAGCCAAAGAAGGAGGAGGTCAAGCCCGTTGCCAAGGAGGAGCCGAAGCCTGTTGTAGAGGAGCCCAAGAAAGAGGAGCCTGCAAAGGTAGAGCCTAAGAAAGAGGAGCCACAGCCACAGCTTACACAGGTAGAGGAGGTTGCTGCTCCAAAGCTCAACATCATCGGTCAGATTGACCTCTCTGCAATCAACCAGTCTACCCGCCCCAAGAAGAAGAGCAAGGAGGAGAAGAGAAAGGAGCGCGAGGAGAAGGACAAGCAGCGCGAGGAGCAGCGTAAAGCACAGCGCGAGGCACAGCGCCAGCAGAACGGCGGCAACAGCGAGGGCGGTGACAAGAAGAAGAAACGCCAGCGCATCAACAGCCAGCGTGTTGACATCAATGACGTAAAGGAGAGCGGCAGTGACAACAACAATAAGGATTGGAGTGCAAACCGCAACAAGGGAAATAACAACAACCCGTCACAGGGCAGCCGCAAGGACCGCGACCGCCAGCACAAGCGCTTCGACAAGAGCGACGTGAACGAGGAAGATGTATCAAAGCAGATAAAGGAGACACTCGACCGCCTCACCAACCGCGGCAAGGGCAACAAGTCGGCGAAGTACCGCAAGGAAAAGCGCGATATGGCTGCCGAGCAGAGAATGCAGCAGATGAGCGAGGAGATGGAGCAGAGCAAGGTACTGCAGCTCACAGAGTTCGTTACAGCGAACGAGCTTGCAAGCATGATGAACGTCTCTGTAACACAGGTCATCGCCACATGTATGAGCATCGGCATGATGGTGTCAATAAACCAGCGTCTTGACGCCGAGACAATCAACATCGTAGCCGAGGAGTTCGGCTTCACCACTGAATATGTAAGTGCTGAGGTTGCCAACGCCATTGAGGAGACAACAGACAGCGAGGAGGATCTGGAGCCACGTGCACCAATCATCACCGTGATGGGTCACGTTGACCACGGTAAGACCTCTCTGCTCGACTACATCCGCAAGGCCAACGTTATCGCAGGCGAGGCCGGCGGTATCACACAGCACATCGGTGCATACAATGTAAAGATGGAGAGCGGCAAGCGCATCACATTCCTTGACACCCCGGGTCACGAGGCGTTTACAGCGATGCGTGCACGTGGTGCCAAGATCACCGATATCGTTATCATCATCATCGCGGCCGACGACAGCGTGATGCCCCAGACCAAGGAGGCCATCAACCATGCCATGGCTGCCGGTGTACCTATTGTATTCGCATTCAACAAGTGCGACAAGCCCACTGCCGATCCGAACAAGATCAAGGAGGAGCTTGCGAACCTCAATATGCTTGTCGAGGATTGGGGCGGAAAGTACCAGTCACAGGAGATTTCTGCAAAGAAAGGTATGGGTGTAGAGGAGCTTATGGAGAAGGTTCTTCTCGAGGCCGAGCTCCTTGACCTCAAGGCAAACCCCAACCGCAAGGCAACCGGTTCAGTAATCGAGTCAACCCTTGACAAGGGCCGTGGTTACGTTGCCACAGTGCTTGTACAGAACGGTACACTCAAGGTCGGTGACATTGTTGTTGCCGGTACACAGTGGGGTAAGGTAAAGGCTATCTTCAACGAACGTAACCAGCGCATCAAGGAGATTCGCCCGGCAGAGCCCGCGCTTATCCTGGGTCTCAACGGTGCTCCTGCAGCAGGTGACACTTTCAACGTTGTAGACAGCGAGCGCGAGGCACGCGAGATTACCGGCAAGCGCGAGCAGTTGCAGCGTGAGCAGGGCCTGCGTACACAGAAGATGCTTACACTCGACGAGGTGGGACGCCGTATCGCCCTCGGAAACTTCCAGACCCTCAACATCATTGTCAAGGGTGACGTGGACGGTTCTATCGAGGCTCTCAGCGACTCACTCATCAAGCTCTCTACCGAGACAATCCAGGTGAATGTAATCCACAAGGCCGTTGGCCAGATTTCGGAGAGCGACGTGAGCCTTGCAGCAGCATCTGATGCCATCATCGTGGGCTTCCAGGTACGTCCTTCAGTGACAGCACGCAAGGTAGCCGAGAACGAGGGTGTCGACATCCGCATCTACTCTATCATCTACGATGCTATCGAGGAGGTCAAGGCCGCAATGGAGGGTATGCTTGCTCCAATCGTGAAGGAGGAGATTACAGCAACCATCGAGGTACGCGAGACATTCCACATCAGCAAGGTTGGTACAGTTGCAGGATGTATGGTCCGCGAGGGTAAGGTAAAGCGCACCGACCGAGCACGCCTCATCCGCGACGGTATCGTTATCCACACCGGTTCACTTGCAGCGCTCAAGCGTTACAAGGAGGATGTCAAGGAGGTGGGTACCAACTTCGAGTGCGGTATCAGCCTAACTTCACAGGACGACATCAAGGTTGGCGATATCATCGAGACATTCGTTGAGGTTGAGGTTAAGCAGAAGCTGTAAAAAGAGACCTGTTTATGAATGTCCTTGACATTATATATATTGCAGCTGTACTGTGCGCTGCGTTCGGAGGTTTCAGGGCGGGGTTCCTGCAGAAGATATCATTCCCTATGGGAGCACTCTTCGGCCTCTTCAACGCAACAGTACTGATGTCAAGCACAAGTGAACTGCTCAAGAGATATCTCGATTGGGACGAAACAGCAATATCAGTGACAGCGTTTATAGTGATTATGGTACTTTCCATAATTGCTATAAGCCTGGCTGTATATGTCGTGTCCTGGATATTGAAACTACTGGGGCTTAACATCTTCAACAGGATTGCAGGAGCACTCCTGTCGGCATTTGTGACACTCCTGATAGTTACAGCAATCATTGACCTGACCTCACTTGTTGCACCCGACAACAGCATTACCGGCAAAACAACACAGGAGCAATCAGTGTTGTACAATAAGGTAGTGACTGACATATACAAGAAAACAATTACGAGACTTTTTTAGAAGTGCGGAGATAAAGAGATGAAGAACAACATACTAAAAAAGATAGCGGATAAAGCATACGAATTCGGATTTGTCAGCAAAATAAAGACTGAAATAATAGAACGAGGACTGAACGAGGAGACAATCAGGCTTATCTCAAAAAAGAAGAATGAGCCCGATTGGCTACTTGAATTCCGCCTTGAGGCCTACAGATACTGGCTCACTTTGAAGATGCCCACCTGGGCACACCTGAATATCCCGCCCATCGACTACCAGGCAATCTCCTATTATGCCGACCCTTTGCAGAAGAGCAAGGATAACAAAAACAAGGAGATTGACCCGGAACTGATGAAGACCTTTGAGAAACTGGGTATCCCGCTTGAGGAACGTCTGGCATTGAGCGGCACTGCCGTGGATGCAGTAATGGACTCGGTGTCGGTAAAGACCACCTTCAAGGAGGAACTCAAGGAGAAGGGAATCATCTTCTGCTCTATGAGTGAGGCGGTGCAGGAACACCCCGAGCTTGTACGCCAATACCTTGGAACGGTAGTAAACTACCGCGACAATTTCTACGCCGCGCTGAACTCAGCAGTGTTCAGTGACGGTTCGTTTGTCTTTATACCAAAAGGCGTCCGCTGCCCCCGTGAACTGTCGACATACTTCAGGATAAACGCAGCCAACACCGGTCAGTTCGAGCGCACGCTCATCGTTGCCGATGACGA
The DNA here is from genome assembly GCA_937906165.1 of uncultured Bacteroidales bacterium. GTDB lineage: Bacteria > Bacteroidota > Bacteroidia > Bacteroidales > Bacteroidaceae > HGM04593. Next base: position 8,681 of record CALCYA010000090.1, read on the forward strand.
CAGCTATGTATCGTACCTTGAGGGCTGTACGGCCCCCATGCGCGACGAAAACCAGCTCCATGCGGCAATTGTTGAGATTATAGTGAACAACAATGCCGAAGTCAAATACAGCACAGTACAGAACTGGTACCCCGGTGATGCCGAGGGCAAGGGTGGCGTATACAACTTCGTTACAAAGCGTGGTGACTGCCGTGGAGCTAACAGCAAGCTCTCGTGGACTCAAGTAGAGACCGGCTCGGCAATAACATGGAAATACCCCAGCTGCATACTGCGTGGCGACAACTCGCAGGGCGAGTTCTACTCCGTGGCACTGACGAACAATTTCCAGCAGGCCGACACCGGAACAAAGATGATTCATCTTGGCAAGAACACCCGCAGCACAATCATAAGTAAAGGCATCTCGGCCGGCAAGAGCCAGAACTCATACCGAGGACTGGTACGTGTGAGCAAGAATGCCGACGGTGCGCGCAACTACAGCCAGTGTGACTCGTTGCTGCTGGGCGACAAGTGCGGTGCCCACACATTCCCCTACATGGACATACACAACAACAGTGCGGTCATCGAACATGAGGCAACCACCTCAAAGATATCCGAGGACCAGCTGTTCTACTGCAACCAGCGAGGAATAGGTACCGAGGAGGCCATCGGACTCATCGTCAACGGCTATGCCAAAGAGGTAATCAACAAACTGCCTATGGAGTTTGCCATAGAAGCACAGAAACTGCTCAGCGTTTCACTTGAAGGCGCTGTAGGTTGATAAAGTAAGAAGATTATGGAGAATTTGTTAGAGATTAAGAACCTCCATGCCACCATTGACGGCAAGGAGATATTGAAAGGAATAAACCTCACCGTAAAGGCCGGCGAGGTACACGCCATAATGGGCCCCAACGGCTCGGGCAAGAGTACCTTGAGCAACGTACTTGTGGGACATCCTGCATACACAGTGACCGAAGGTGAGATATACTATAAGGGAAAGAATCTTTTGGAGCTGCGCCCCGAGGAGCGTAGCCATGAGGGCCTGTTCCTCTCGTTCCAGTACCCTGTGGAGATTCCCGGCGTGAGCATCACCAACTTCATGCGTGCTGCCATCAACGCCAAGCGCCAGTATCTGGGACAGGAGCCCATGAACGCCACTGAGTTCCTGAAGATGATGCGCGAGAAGCGCGCACTTGTAAACCTTGACAGCAAGCTTGCCAACCGTTCGGTGAACGAAGGCTTCAGCGGCGGTGAGAAGAAGCGCAACGAGATATTCCAGATGGCAATGCTTGAGCCCACACTCAGCATCCTTGACGAGACCGACTCCGGACTTGACATCGATGCACTGCGTATTGTGGCAGAAGGTGTAAACAAGCTCAAGCGCGAGGACACATCAAGCCTTGTCATCACACACTACCAGCGCCTGCTCGACTACATCAAGCCCGACATCGTGCACGTACTCTACAACGGAAAGATTGTAAAGACCGCGGGCCCCGAACTCGTCATGGAGCTTGAGGAGCGCGGATATGACTGGATTAAAAACGAGAACCAGCAATGAGCCACGAACAGGAGTATATTGAGATATTCGACCACAACAGAGAGTTGATTGAGGAGCCTTGTGCTACCCTGCTCAATGCGGCACGCGGCAGAGCCGCCGTGCAGTTCAGGAGCATGGGTTTCCCGGGTATCAAGGAAGAGAACTGGCTGCACAGCAACGTGGCAAAGAGGTTCGCCACCGATTTCGGAATGAATCTTGGCCGTGTTGAGGTAAAGACTGATATGCAGAGCATATTCACCTGTGATGTGCCCAACCTGAAGACCCACCAGGCCTTCATCATCAATGATACGTTCCGCAACTCTACAGGCGGCAAGGAACTCCCGGAAGGAGTCATCCTCGCAAGCCTCAACGAGACAGCCGAGAAGTACCCTACCCTGTTGCAGCCATACTACGACGCCCTTGCCGTGAACGGTGACAACATTGCACAGTTCAACACAATGTTCGCCCAGGACGGTATGGTGCTTTACGTTCCAAAGAACTGCGTCGTCGATGAGACAATACAGGTAGTAACCCTTCTGCAATCAAATGTGGAGATGCTCTCCAACCGCCGCCTGTTGGTAATCCTTGAGGAGAACAGCAGCGCGAGCCTGCTCATCTGCGACCACTCGTCGATGGAGAAACAGACACTCTCCACACAGGTGATGGAAGTATTCCTTGGACGCGGTGCGCAGTTCAACCTATACGAACTTGAAGAGACATCGCACAGCAACACACGTCTAGGGCATCTATATGTGCATCAGCAGGCTGACAGCAGCTTCAACCACAGCAACATAACCCTCACCAACGGCTTCACGCGCAACTACATAAACGTGTCGCTCGAGGGCCACGGTGCCGAAACGAACATCTGCGGTCTTGCCATTGGCGACAAGGAGCAGCACATCGACAACCACACGTTGGTAGACCACAAGACAGGCAACTGCAACAGCAACGAACTGTACAAGTATATCCTAGACGAGCACTCAACAGGTGTGTTTGCCGGCAAGATGCTCATACGCCCCGACGCGCAGCACACCAACTCACAGCAGACAAACCGCAACCTGTGCCTCACCAACGACGCGCACATGTATGCCCAGCCACAGCTGGAGATATATGCCGATGACGTGAAGTGCAGCCACGGCTCTACAGTGGGACAGCTCGACGAGAATGCCCTCTTCTACATGCAGCAGCGCGGCATCCCGGCCGACGAGGCACGCCACCTGCTGATGTATGCCTTTGCAGGCGAAGTAATAGAGCACATCGGTATTGAGGCACTGCGCGACAGACTGCACATGCTTGTGGAGAAGCGCTTGCGCGGAGATCTCAACCATTGCAAGGGATGCTCACTATGTAAATAAGTGAAAGAGACTTTAACAGATTTCAGTTTTAAAGATGCTCAATACTGACGAGATACGCAAGGAGTTCCCCATCCTGGGGCAAAAGGTACACGGCAAGCCGCTTGTTTACCTTGACAACGCTGCGACCACACAGAAACCGCAGTGCGTCATCGATGCCATAAGCGAGGTATACTGTACCATCAATGCCAACGTGCACCGTGGCGTGCACCACCTCTCACAGGTGACCACTGAGGCCATGGAACAGGCACGCACTAAGGTAAAAGAGTTCATCGGTGCAGCAAACCGTCACGATATAATCTTCACCCGTGGCACAACAGAGAGCATCAACCTGGTAGCGTCATCATTCGGCAGCACATTCCTCAAGAGCGGCGACGAGGTCATCATCTCATCAGTAGAGCATCACAGCAACATTGTGCCCTGGCAGCTGCTCCGCGAGCGCATAGGCATCAGCCTGCGCATCATACCCCTTACAGCAGAGTGCAGGTTGGACATTGAAGCATATAAAGGGCTCTTCAGCGAGCGCACGAAGCTGGTGAGCGTGGCACACGTATCTAACGTACTCGGTGTAACCAACCCTGTAAAGGAGATTATCGATATTGCCCACAACCACGGTGTACCGGTATTGGTGGACGGTGCACAGAGCACCCCGCATATAACGGTCAATATGCAGGAGCTTGATGCCGACTTCTTTGCTTTCAGCGGGCACAAGGTATATGCCCCCACAGGCATCGGCGTGCTCTACGGCAAGGAGAAGTGGCTCGATGCCATGCAACCCTACCACGGCGGCGGCGAGATGATAAAGAGCGTACACTTTGAGAAGACCACCTTCAACGAGTTACCTTACAAGTTCGAGGCCGGAACACCCGACTACACAGGCATCATAGCCCTTGGCAAGGCACTCGAGTGGGTTGAGAGCAAAGGAATTGAGAATATCGCAGCACACGAGCACAAGTTGACACTATATGCCGTTGAGCAGCTGAAAAGGATTGAGGGGATGCGTATCTTCGGTGACCCCGACGGTGCAGCCGTTTCATTCCTTGTGGGCGACATTCACCCGGCCGACCTCGGCACAATACTCGACCACCTGGGTATCGCTGTACGCACAGGACACCACTGTGCACAGCCCCTCATGGAGCTGTTGGGCATTCCAGGTACAGTGCGCGCATCGTTCGCCGCTTACAACACAAAAGAGGAAGTAGATACACTCATCAAAGGCATCGAAAGAGCCGTCAAAATGTTCGCATAATGCTTAAGCCCTACCAGACTGAAGGAGTCATAGAAGCCGGATGCGACGAGGCCGGCCGTGGTTGCCTTGCAGGCGACGTATACGCGGCAGCTGTCATACTGCCACCCGACTTCACCAACGAGTTGCTCAACGACTCCAAACAACTCACCGAAGCACAGCGCTACCAGCTGCGCGAGGTTATCGAGCGTGAGGCAGTAGCATGGTCAGTAGGCATTGTAACAGCAGCGGAGATTGACAGGATAAATATCCTCAGGGCATCAATACTTGCCATGCATCGCGCCGTTGACGGACTGAAGGTACGCCCCGAACACCTGCTTATTGACGGCAACAAGTTCACCCCCTACCCTGGCATCACTCACAACACCGTTGTCAAGGGCGATGCGACATTTATGAGCATTGCCGCAGCCTCAATCCTTGCAAAGACCTACCGCGACGACTACATGATGCGCATAGCCCAGGAGTATCCCATGTACGACTGGCAAAGCAACAAAGGCTATCCCACCGCAAAGCATCGTGCAGCGATACGTCAGCACGGCACTACACCCTTTCACAGAATGTCGTTCAACCTCCTGGGCGAAGAGCCCAAACAGTTGGAATTATCGTTTGAATAAAGCATCTAAACCGCACACTTATTCATACCGATTGTAGGGACGGTACCAGCGTGTCCGCCCAAAAGCGACGAGGGAGCTCTAACCGCGCACCTGTCATGCTGGAGCAAAGCGAAGCATCTAAACCGCGTACTTGTCATCCCGAGCGAGCAAAGCGACGAGGGATCTCTAAACCGCACGCACCTGTCATGCCGGAGCAAAGCGAACCAACGGTCGACGCCAGAGGCTTAGCTAAAAAGCCGAAGGGGCTAAAGTCAAGCATCCAAAGTCTCAAAAAAATCCCTATAAAGAGATTTATCAAAAAAAAAACGATATTTTTGTAATGTTTTCAATTTTCAAGCGTCATATAAATAGAACAGCATTAAATTATAATGATATGAAAAGACTACTATGCATTCTTCTGCTGTTGACAGGGATGACAACACAGGCACAGGACAGGCTTGAGCCTTACAGGGAACGAACCAAAGAAGATGGGTTGTTAATGGTGTTCTACGAACAGGAATTATGGCGCTTGCTGAATCCCAATAACGCCGAATGGGGTGTTCTACGCGACATTGAGCTAATGACAGAGGCTTCGCTGACATACGATGCCGAGACACACTCGCTTGTCTTTACCGAAATTGACGGAATATTATGGAGCATTGTGCGCGATGCCACAACCAAAAGAATAGAAAAAGGGAACACCGTCTGGTTCAAAGACCGCAAGAAAGTCAAGAGAAGCTACAAGGCACCAGGCACAAAGAGCATAAGCCTTGCTATTCCCGACGAAATGGCCGGCAAACTGAAGGCACTTTGGCTTGCAGCTGTAAGCACTCCTGCAAAGAATGATTTGTGTTTACTTGGCGGGGTAACCTTTACATATTTTGCCGACGGCAAGAAAGCTGATGGAAAAGGAGGAAAGATAAGAGATTGGATTAGGGTTCCACGTTTATCTGCACTGGCGAGCAATCTCATCAAGGCCGTTCAGGAACAGGATAAGGAGATGTTACTGCAACTGGAACCGGAGATTGATGAACTGTACGAATTATTCCTCAACGGACAATAAGCAAGGTGATAATATAGCAGTTTACCCATGGATGTAGACCCGCAAAAACTTTTTTTCGCGAATCTGTCATTGCCTTTAGCCCCTGCGGGCGGCGACCTACGGTTCCGACAGAGCGTAG